>JAGXBI010000017.1 GCA_018971155.1 Burkholderiales bacterium | reverse complement strand
GATCGCTGTCGCGCAGGGCATTGCGCGAACGGTTCCGGGTTTCGCCTGTGCTGCCTGTGGCAGCACCGCTACCGTCGGGTGCCGGCGCGGCGGCATGATTCTGCGGCACCTTTGGCGCCGGCGCAGCATCACCGCCCTCACTCTTGCTTTGTTCAAGCAGCTTGTTGAGCGGCAGATAAAGCAGATTTTTGTTGTCGTGCGTATCGACCAGAATCTTGGTCGTATGGGAGTAGATCTGCTCCATGGTGTTCAGATACATGCGCTCACGTGTCACTTCAGGGGCCTGGGCGTAGGCTTGCTCGACCAGCTTGAAGCGTTCGGCATCTCCCTGCGCCTGCTCGATCACCCGCGATTTGTAACCAGACGCCTCCTCCAGCAACCGCGCTGCCGTTCCCTTGGCCAGCGGAATCACGTTGTTCGCGTAGGCTTGCGCTTCGTTTTTTTGGCGTTCGCGATCCTGGCCGGCCTTGACAGCATCGTCGAACGCCGCCTGGACCTGTTCCGGAGGTTGCACACTCTGCATGGTTACGCTGGTCACCAGGATGCCCGTCTTGTAGCTGTCCAAAATACGTTGGATTGATTGTACAAGTTCGTTGGCGATTTCCTCTCGCCCCGCATACAGGACGTAGTCCATCTTGCTCTTGCCTACGATCTCCCGTACCGCCGTCGCCGCGGCTTGACTGACGGATGCCTCCGGATCGACGTTGTTGAACAGAAACTCGCTGGCATCCTTGACCCGATATTGCACGGCAAATCTGACGTCGACGATATTCTCGTCGCCGGTGAGCATCGACGAGTCTTTCAGGTCGGTGTTGGGCACCACATTGGAACGGCCGATCTCGACCGATCGAATCTGCGACATGTTGACGACCTCTTCCGACTGGAACGGATACGGCAGCCGCCATTGGATGCCGGAAGTGGTCGTGTATTTGTATTTTCCGAACTGCATCACCACACCGACTTGCCCCTCCTGCACGATGAATACACCTGTGGCCAGCCAAACCAACACCGCGACGATGATGACCACGCCTACGCCGATACTGGAGCCCCGACCGGAAGACGGCAATTTGCCGCCGGCGTCACCGCCATTGTTGTTGCGACCAAACAGGCGATTAAGGCGTCGATTGAAATCTCGCCATAATTCGTCCAGATCCGGAGGGCCCTCTGGCGGACGGTCCTGGTTTTGGCGATTGGGTTCATCACGCCCGTTCCTGGCGTCGTTGTCATCGCCCCGCCCCCAGCGCGGATCGTTGAGCGAGAAAATCAATCCAAGTCGTTTTATCAAGGCTTTAGAAAGCATAAGAAGAGGCAATGTGACAGGAGCGCTCATGCGCTCGGGCAACAGTGCATTGGTGCCGGTCCTTGGTATTGGTTTGGTCGACGCCATGCTCGATCGAATTAATATCAGCGGTTACCGCGAGTCGGCGGTAGCACGTTGGAAAAAAGCGGGCAACACCGGCTCAGGGATTTCCCGCCGTATGACAGCCCACAGCCGACTCCGCTGGCAAATGATTTGGCGATTGCCCCGACGATTGTAACGCAGTCGTTGACCGAGCGATCGTTTCAGCGATTGCAGACCGAAGTAAATCCAGGCCGACGCCGTCCCGAGCACTGACGAACACACGAGAGACATTGCCGGATTCGTTGCGCTCGATCCGGGGGCCATCAGCGAGCAATTCAGGCGCAGCATCGATTTTATTCCACACGAGAATCTGCGGAATGCCGTCCGCGCCAATTTCGGCGAGCACAGTATTGACCTGATCGATCTGCTCCTGCCGCACGGCGCTCGACGCGTCCACCACATGCAGCAGTAGATCCGCATGTACGGTTTCCTCGAGCGTGGCGCGGAAAGCGGCGACCAATTGATGAGGCAACTCGCGGATGAAACCAACCGTGTCGGAAAGCACAACCTGACCTACGTCGCCCAGGTAAACTCGGCGGGACGTCGTATCAAGGGTCGCAAAGAGTTGATTCGCCGCGTATGCTTGCGCCTTGGTCAGCGCATTGAACAGCGTCGACTTGCCAGCATTGGTATACCCGACCAGGGAGATGGAAAAGGTGTCGTTGCGTGTCCGCGCACGACGCTGGGTCGCATGCTGCCGACGGAGCTTGTCAAGCTTGGCCTTCAACGACTTGACCCGTTCGCCCAGGAGCCGTCGATCGGTTTCGAGCTGGGTCTCACCCGGCCCCCGCAAACCGATACCACCCTTTTGTCGTTCCAAATGGCTCCACGCTCGCACCAGCCGGGTCGCCAGGTACTGCAATTGAGCCAATTCGACCTGAAGCTTGCCTTCGTGACTTTTTGCGCGTTGAGCAAATATATCCAGGATCAGACTGGTACGATCGACGACTCGCCGCTCCAGGAAGCGCTCTAAATTGCGTTGCTGGGCAGGGCTGAGCGCGTGATTGAAAATCACCAGCTCGACACGATGCAATGCAATGGCGTCCTTGATTTCCTGGGCTTTACCACTGCCCACGAACATCGCGGCATCGGGGCTGCCGCGACGACCGGTCACAGTAACAACGGGATAGGCCCCCGCGCTTCTGGAAAGCAGGTCGAGCTCGGCGAGACTGGCTTCGAAATCGACTTTACCGAAATCGATGCCGACGAGAGCGGCATTAATCAAACGACAGAGACTGGGAGAAACGGCGAAGAAGAAAGGGAAACCCGGCGGCCGAGAAACCTGCCGGGCGCCACCAAATTAAGATTGTTCAGCATCGGGCTGGAAGTTCACCGGGCGGGCCGGCACGACCGTGGAGATAGCGTGCTTGTACACCATCTGGGTAACCGTATTGCGCAGCAAAACGACGTATTGGTCGAAAGATTCGATATTGCCCTGCAATTTGATGCCATTGACCAGATAGATGGAAACCGGAACATGCTCTTTGCGCAGCGCGTTCAGGAACGGGTCTTGTAACAGTTGCCCTTTGTTGCTCATAAGATACTCCATTGTATTTTTAACGATTGACCGTAAATTGGGGTGAAAGTGAGCATCTCAACCCAGTTTTCACACTATAGCCGATTTTACTGTGAACACCAGTAAAACCCCGCCCCTGAAGGCGTTTCACTCCGTTTTGGCGTAAGGGTTCTTGCCGCTACGAAGCTCTATGCGTAATGGAGTCCCGGTCAGACCAAAAGTTTCTCGAAAGCGCCTTTCCAGATAGCGCTTATACGCATCGGTAACACCGCTTAGACCCGTACCGTGAATGACGATAATTGGCGGATTCGACCCGCCCTGGTGCGCATACCGCATTTTCGGGCGCGAGACGCCTGCGCGCCGCGGTTGCTGGAATTCGACTGCCTCCTGCAATGCTCGGGTCAATTTGGGAGTGGGCATCTTGCTCATGGCCGCGGCATAGGCGGCATCCACCGATTTCATTAATGCGCCGATGCCGGTGCGCTTGGCGGCCGAGATGAAGTGGAAATTCGCAAAATCGAGAAATTTGAGTTTGCGCTCCAGATCGTTCTTGATTCGTTCGCGCGCATACTCGTCGAGACCATCCCATTTATTGACGCCCACAACCAACGCCCGGCCCGACTCGACCACGAATCCCGCAATATGCGCATCCTGGTCGCTGACATCCTGCTGAGCGTCCAACAACAAAATAACAACGTTCGCGTCCGCGATCGATTGAAGTGTCTTGACCACCGAAAATTTCTCGATGGCCTCGAACACCTTGCCGCGACGCCTCAGCCCTGCAGTATCGATAAGCGTGTAACGCTTGCCCTGCCGCTCAAAATCGATATAGATGGAATCGCGGGTGGTCCCAGGCATATCGAAGGCGATAACGCGCTCTTCCCCAAGCAAGGTGTTTACCAGGGTCGATTTGCCGACGTTGGGACGACCGACGATCGCGATCCGAATCGGCCCGCCCTCCTCCGGCTCGACTGCTTCATCATTGGTTGGGGCACTATAGAAAGGCGCCAGCGCTTCCTCGACCAGGTCGCGTACGCCGTCGCCATGCGCGGCGGAAATAGCGCGCGGATCGCCGAAACCGAGTTCGTAAAAATCAGCCGCGACGGCCGAATATTTCATACCTTCCGCTTTATTGACGACCAGCAGGATCTTGCGACCGGTTTTTCGCAGGTAGTCAGCTATCACACTGTCCTGGGGGGTAATGCCCTGGCGCCCGTCGACAATGAATACGACAACGTCAGCCTCGACAACAGCTTGACGAGTCTGTTTGGCCATCTCATGCAGAATGCCATCTTTGGCGACCGGTTCGAAACCGCCAGTGTCGATCACCAAATGCGGAAAATCTCCGATTCGCCCTTCCCCGTAATGTCGGTCGCGGGTCAGCCCTGGCAAATCTGCGACCAGCGCGTCACGCGAACGGGTCATACGGTTGAAGAGTGTCGATTTACCGACATTGGGGCGCCCGACAAGGGCGATCACGGGTTTCATAGTCTTGCCATTAAAACAAATGCGGCCGGCAATGGCGCCGGCCGCGTCTGAGACGAATTGTCTGAATTATTTGGGACGGTAGGCGAACAATTCTCCGTCGCGAGTCTGGACGACCAACGTATCGCCGACCAACACCGGTTGCGCTCGAATGCCGCTGCTGTCGGTTTTGACACGGGCAATAAAATCGCCTTTGTCTCGGGAAAGGAAATGCAGGTAGCCTTCATCGTCCCCCACCACGACGGTCGGCCCCAGTATCAGCGGTGCGCTCAGGCCGCGCCACATCAGCTTGTCATTGTGCCACAGCGTATCACCATTGCTCGAATCGAGCGCGAAGACCTGAGACTGGGTGTTGGTCGAGGCCACGATTTGTCCGTCTTGCGACAGCCCGGCCGACGACGAAAACGCGCGCGCCCACAGGCCGTTGCCAGTAATCGCGTCGACGCAGCCGATGCGCCCCTGGAACGTCACGGCACAAATCTGACGCCCAAACAAGGTCGGCGTGCCAGTGACATCGTTGATCCGCTCGACTTCGGTCACGCCTTGCGGCAATGACAGAGTCGCCCCCCACAGTACGTTGCCGTTATTGATATCGAGCGATGCCAACTGCCCGCCCGGGAAACCGGTGACCATTGCATGGTCGCCGACAAAAATCATGCTCGAACCGGTCCGCAACGTGAGCGGAACGTTCGGTTGCTGAAAAATCCATCGTACGGCACCGGTTTTCGCGTCGAACGCGGTAATCCGATTGTTGATGGCGCGCGCGATGACCAGCCCGTGCCCGACCAGGGGCGCTGCGAGGACTTCGCTGCCGGCATTGCCCTTCCAGATTTCCTTGCCGGTGTGATCGAATGCGAGCACTTCGCCTTTCAACGTGCCAACCGCGGTCACGTCCCCGTCGCTACCTGGGCCGGCACTGATATCGGTGCCCGCTTTGGCGGTCCAGGTGACTTTTCCGCTGGCAGCATCGACTCGAACGATCGTGCCGTTGAGACCGGCCGCATAGACGCCATCCCCCACCGCAAGCGGCTCGAAATAGTAGGAACCAGCTTTACCGACGCTGGCCGTCCAGACTTGCTGAACGTTCAGCGATTGCTGGAATGTCGTCAGCGGCGTGGGCACATGCGCCGGTTTGCTACCGAACAACCCGCAACCGCCGAGCAGCGCAGTCGCCGAGGCAAGCAGCACGAAAGCTGCGGCTCGTTTCATGGAACGGCGGCCCAATGCATCAGGCAGAGTACGGCTGGAATCACGTAAGCTCATCATGTATTCGGGTGGTTTTCTGTCGTTATGGAGTAGTCGATACCGCGTCCGTCGCACCTATCGGCTGGCCTCAGCCGCCGAGAGCGTCAAGCTTGAACTGAACGAACTGTCGCATATTGCCATCGTTCTTGCTCAACTTTTCAAGCGCAGCGCGATAGGCCTGTTTGGCATCGGCGATTTTGTTCTGTGCTACCAGCAAATCGCCCCGGCGATCATCGAAGAGGCCGGCGAACCCTGCGGGAGGATTACTCCCAAGCGCTTTCAGGCCGCCGTCATAGTCCTTTTGGTCAAGCAGCAGGCCCGCCAGATGAAGTCTCGCCAACTGACGATACTCATTGTCGCTCGCGTGGTCGGCGGCCCATTGCAGGCGCGCCTTCGCGTCTTCCGTATCGCCCAGTTCATATAGCGCCTTGGCCGAAATCAAGGCCGACATCTCGGCATAGGCGGTACGCCCGAATTTATTGCCCATGTCGCCGGAAATACGAATGATCATCGGCTTGTTCCTGGCAGCAATCGATTGCTGCAACTCGCCGTAGAGCACCGATGCTTCAGCGGCCTGCTTGCGTTGATAGTAACGCCAGCCGTTCCAGCCAGCAAAAACCATCAGTGCCACAATCAAAACCCAAATGACCGCGTTGCCATATTGCTTCCACCACGCCTTGAGTTCCTCGAGTTGCTCTTGTTCCTCGTGATACCCCATCCTGTTTCTCCACCCTTATGCGTCAGCGCCTGCCACCATGGCATCGATTAAATAGTCGGTCAACTGGTCGAAAGCCACGCTGACCTGGTTGTCCTGCTGGTCCGGACTGCGCAAATGCTTGACGATAGCCTGCTGCTGGACCACTTCGTTATCGCCCATGATCACGGCAAAGGCCGCGCCACTCGCATCGGCTCGCTTCAGTTGCGACTTGAAGCTGCTGCCTTTGCCATCGGCAGAACAATGGAAAACGACATCCAACCCAACGTCACGCAGGCGCTCGGCAGCCACCAGCGCTGGCGAGAGTGCGGCTTCGCCCTGATGCACGACGTACACGTCGCAGCCCTCATCCTGCGGCACCAGATCGTCCTCGCGCAACAGTTCGAGAATTCGCTCGACCCCCATGGCCCAGCCACAGGCCGGCGTCGTCTTGCCACCCAACTGCTCGATCAGCGGATCGTAGCGCCCGCCACCGGCCACTGTCCCTTGCGCGCCGAGCTTGTCGGTTACCCACTCGAAAACGGTGAGATTGTAATAGTCGAGGCCGCGCACCAAACGCGGATTGATCGTAAACGGAATATTGTTGGCCTTGAGCAGGCGCTGCACTCCTTCGAAATGCTCGCGGGACGCATCCCCCAAATAATCGATCAGGCGGGGTGCGCCCTTGGCCATCTCCTGCAGGGCGGGGTTTTTGGTATCGAGCACGCGCAACGGATTGGTATGCAGCCGACGCTTGGCATCATCGTCGAGAATCGCAGAGTGCTTTTCCAAGTAGGCGATCAGGTCCTGACGATGCGCGGCACGCTCACTTGCCTGTCCCAGCGAATTGAGCTCCAGGCGAATGCCGGTCAGGCCCAGATCGTCCCACAGCCGCTGACACATCAGGATTATCTCGACGTCGGCGTCCGGCCCGGCCAGCCCGAGCGCTTCAACGCCGACTTGGTGGAACTGGCGATACCGCCCTCGCTGCGGCCGCTCGTGACGAAACATCGGGCCAACGTACCAGAGTCGCTTCGGACCGTCGTACAGCAAATTGTGCTCCAGCGCCGCCCGCACTACTGCAGCCGTGTTTTCCGGGCGCAGCGTCAGGCTTTCGCCGTTGAGCGAGTCCGTAAAACTGTACATCTCCTTCTCGACAATATCGGTCACTTCACCGATACCGCGCGAGAAGAGATTGGTATGCTCGATGATCGGTGTACGAATCTGCCGGTAGCCGTAGGCCCGCAGCATCGAGCGTGCAGTCTGCTCGAAGAACGTCCAGAGCGTCTCGTCCGCCGGCAAAATGTCGTTCATGCCCTTGACGCCAGTGATTTTTCCACTCGCCCTGGGCAGGCCATCGACGCTTGGCCGAGCGCTTTTCCCTTCAGTTTGCGTCATATTTTTCTTTCGACTCCCGTTACACGGCGGCTTGCGCCGGCGCATAACGTGTTTTCACGTAATCATCCACAATTTGCTGAAATTCTTCGGCAATGCGTTCGCCGCGCAATGTTCTGACTTTCTCGCCATCGACAAACACCGG
Organism: Burkholderiales bacterium; assembly: GCA_018971155.1. Taxonomy (GTDB): domain Bacteria; phylum Pseudomonadota; class Gammaproteobacteria; order Burkholderiales; family Burkholderiaceae; genus Pandoraea. The sequence goes on along the minus strand of JAGXBI010000017.1, from coordinate 13,756 downwards.
CGCCGCAGGATTCTCCCCCGATCCCGGCAGGCTGATGCCTATGTTGGCTTGCTTTGATTCGCCGGGGCCGTTGACAATGCAACCCATCACCGCCACATGCATGTTCTCGACGCCCGGATACTGTACTTTCCAAACAGGGATCTGCGCCCGCAGATAATCCTGAATCTGCGCGGCCAGTTCCTGGAACAGCGTGCTGGTGGTGCGTCCGCACCCGGGGCATGCGATGACCATCGGAGCGAAAGCCCGCAAACCCATGGTTTGCAGAATTTCCTGCGCGACGATCACCTCCTTGCTGCGTGACGCGCCAGGTTCCGGCGTCAACGAGATGCGAATGGTGTCGCCGATCCCCTCCTGCAGCAGCACCGACAATGCTGCGGTAGACGCTACGATACCTTTCGAGCCCATGCCCGCTTCGGTGAGGCCAAGATGGAGCGGATAGTCGCAGCGACGCGCCAGTTCCCGATAGACCGCGATCAGGTCCTGCACGCCGCTCACCTTGCACGAAAGAATGATTCGGTCGCCCGGCAAGCCGACCTCTTCGGCGCGTCGCGCTGAGCTGATGGCAGAAGTGATCAACGCCTCGTACATGACGCTTTGGGCATCCCAAGGTGTCGGCCGACGCGCATTCTCGTCCATGATCTGGGCCAGCAAACCCTGGTCGAGACTCCCCCAGTTCACACCGATGCGAATCGGCTTGTCGTAACGGCACGCGGCCTCGATCATCTGTGCGAATTGGCTGTCTCGCTTGGCGCCCTGCCCGACGTTACCCGGGTTGATGCGATACTTCGACAATGCCTGCGCGCATGCGGGATAGTCTTTCAGCAACGTATGACCGTTGTAGTGAAAGTCGCCGACCAGCGGCACGTCGATGCCCATCCGATCGAGTTGATCGCGGATGGCCGGCACGGCGGCCGCCGCTTCCGGCGTATTGACGGTGATTCGCACCAACTCCGAACCCGCCAGCGCCAGCTCCTTCACCTGGATCGCGGTGCCGATGGCGTCGGCAGTATCTGTATTGGTCATCGATTGCACGCGAATGGGCGCGCTGCTGCCGATGGCGACCTGCTTGCCTGCCCAGGCAACCGACACGGTTCGCGTGCGGCGGCGCTCGCGCGCTCCGCCAACGATGGGTAAAGCTTGTTCTGACATTTCAATTCTCCGGCAAATTGCCTTACGGCAACGTCAACCTTGCCACATTACCATTGCCACGTGATTTCACATCCACCGGCTGATTGTCGTATTGGAGCGATGCGACGCCGGCGGTATTCCCGATGACGACCTTCAGTGGCGGCGTGCCCGTAACGTCCTGCTGGTCACCGGCGTGCAGCAAACGCGAGAAGACGACCTTGCCATCGCTTTGGCGCACCTCGATCCAACTGTCTCCAGACAATTGCAGGCGCAACTGGCCAGTGTTGGCTTGCGTCGACGAAGCAGCCTCAGGTGCGCTGGCCGCTGCTGGCGTATCCGCCTGTTTTGTCATCGGCTCACTTGCCGGCGCCTGAACAACCGGAGCGATCGCAGGAGAAGCGTTTTGGGTCGCCGGCAGTGCCGCGGATGCCGCGCTGCCAGTAATCGCTTGCCGAGCAGCCGAGTCAGCGCTTGCGACATCCTCACTCGCCGCATCCGGACCACCCTGAGCGGCAGGTGCACTCGCCACTGACGCAGGGGCCTCCCGCTCATTGTGGCGCCGACTTCCAAACCATAGAACGGCGGCGCCGACTGCGATAATAATAATGACGCCCCAGACAAGACGGGGGCCAGCGGCATTACCGACCGGAGAACGAAAACGCGCCGGACTGCGCGGAATGCTGGGGGCATTGGGCGATGGCGGAGGGATGTCGATAGCCGCGCGTCGGCCAAAGGGGCGCAGCGCCTCAGTCATTGGCGCCGGGTCGACGTCCAGCAAACGGGCATACCCCCGCACCAGTCCCTGCACGAAAGGCATCTCGGGAAGATGTTCCCACTGCCCGCCTTCCAGCGCTTTGAGTTTGTTGGCTGACACTTTCAGCCGCGCGCTCACATCCTCGATCAGCAAGCCTCGCTGCTCGCGCGCCTCCTTCAGTTCCCGGCCTATTCTCGAGGCAACCTCGAGCAAAGAGCCCGGCTGCGGGGCATTGGCGACAGCCTCACCACCCGAACCGGGTTGCAAACGCGATGAGGCTTGCGAGACCGAACGTTCGTCCGGCCGATCTTGACTATCCATCGAGACTCCCCCGTTCGAAAGCAGCCGCTTCTGGCGACCGTGGATATTTTTGCAGCAGTGCGTCTGTCAGCGCGTTGCGTTCCTTCGCCAATCCCATGTGATGGGTTATGCGCGCTTCCAGCCATAACGATTCCGCAGTCGCACGCGGCGACCGGTTAAGTTCGCCAAGCTGTGCACGCGCTGCATCAAACTCGTTGCGCCTAAAATGCAGGCGCGCCAACTCAACAGCTGCGAGTACGTTCCCTGGATCGGCCTGGCGAGCACGCACGAAGAACGCCTGCGCCTCGTCGACCCGGTTGACACGCATACTGCAAATGCCAGCCCCGATCAGCGGCCTGGCGATATCCCTACTTGAGATCACCGAGAGCTCGAAAGCCGCGACGCTTTCCTGATAGCGGTTTCGCTCACACAAAAACCACCCATAGTTGTTCAGCAACGCGCCGTCCTTCGGACGCGATTGCAATGCGCGCTGAAAGTCACTCTCTGCATCCGCCGAATTGCCCAACCCCATATGAACAAGAGCGCGCAAGTGATAGCCTTCGTCGAATGCCGGATCCGCTGCCATTGCTTTTTGCACCGATGCAAGCGCGGTTTGCAATTGTCCGGCACGAAAATACGTGATCGCAAGCTCAAAATGCACTTGTGCGCGCTGCTGCACGAGTTCGACCCGGTTCGCTGCAGCCTCCGGAGGCTGAAGTGGTTGAGCGCAAGCCGCAATCACCAAGCCGAGCGGAGACAGCAAACCGGCGCGCCACATCATACTTCGCGAACCTCGACGGGGATTTTGCCGAATTTGCCCCGAGCCGCCAAGCGGGTCCGGTCGATGACTTCACCGGCCAACTGACCGCATGCCGCGTCGATATCGTCTCCGCGCGTTTTGCGAATCGTCGTAACGACACCCGCATCCATCAAAATCTGCGCGAAACGCTTGATCTGGGCATCGCCGGATCGTCTCAGGCCAGAGTCGGGAAACGGGTTGAATGGGATCAAGTTAAATTTACAGGGCACGTCCCGCGTCAATGCCAACAATTCCCGCGCGTGGGACTCACCGTCGTTGACACCATCGAGCATGCAGTACTCGAACGTGATGAAATCGCGGGGCGCAACAGCCAGATAACGGCTGCACGCGGCCATCAGTTCACGCAGGGGGTGCTTGCGGTTCAGGGGCACCAGCATGTCACGCAAGGTGTCGTTCGGCGCATGCAGCGACACTGCCAGCGCCACCGGCAACTCCGCGCCCAAACGATCCATCATTGGCACGACACCGGAGGTAGAGAGCGTCACGCGCCGACGTGACAGGCCGTAGCCATTGTCGTCCAGCATCAGGCGCATGGCGCCGACGACATTGTCGAAATTGAGCAGCGGCTCGCCCATTCCCATCATCACCACGTTGGTGATCACACGCTCGCTGTTCGCACCGCTACGCCCCAGGGCGCGCCGCAGGGCAAACTCGGCCATCCATAGCTGGCCGATGATCTCACCTTGGGAAAGATTGCGGCTGAAGCCCTGCTTACCCGTTGAACAGAAGCGGCAGTTTACCGCGCAGCCGGCCTGCGACGACACGCAAAGCGTTCCCCGAGCATCCTCCGGGATATAGACGGTCTCGATCGCATTGCCATTACCGACGTCCAGCAGCCATTTCCGCGTTCCGTCTGCGGAAATGTGATCTGTTATCACCGCAGGCGAGGCAACCGTTGCCCGCGAAGCGAGCTTGGCGCGCAACGACTTGGCCAGATCGGTCATGCCATCGAAATCGGCAACCCCCATCTGGTGAATCCAACGCTGCAACTGCCGGGCTCGGAAAGGTTTCTCCCCAAGGCTGGCGCAATAGGCGACCAAACCACCCGGATCATAGTCGAGTAGATTTGTGAGCGATTCGGTCATGGCCTATCTCCCAGGCAACGGGGACGAATTCGGGTCAGCGCGAATAGACGTTCATCTCGGGGAAGAAAAATGCAACTTCGACCTGCGCCGTTTCCGGTGCGTCCGAGCCGTGCACGGCGTTCGCGTCGATGCTGTCCGCGAAATCGGCACGAATGGTGCCTTTGTCCGCCTTCTTCGGATCCGTTGCACCCATGAGTTCGCGATTTTTCGCGATCGCGCTTTCGCCTTCCAGCACCTGGATCATGACCGGACCGGAGATCATGAAGTCCACCAGATCCTTGAAGAACGGGCGCGCTTTGTGCACGGCATAGAATTTTTCTGCATCCGCGCGCGACAAATGAGCCATTTTCGCGGCGACGATTTTCAAACCAGCGCCTTCGAAACGGCTATAAATCTGACCAATCACATTCTTTGCGACGGCGTCGGGCTTGATAATCGACAGGGTGCGCTCTACAGCCATGAAAAACTCCAGAAAATTAAGCAGTTATATAAACAAAATGAATCTGATATTGTAGCATGAAGGCTGCTATGATTGGCATGGGAACTGGTAGGTTCCCGCCGCGTCCAATTACGGCATGACACGGCGATCGGGCGCGTATTTTGGGGAGAAACCCGATGCACGCCCACCCAGGAAAACTCGGCAGACTGCCGGATGGATTCGGCGGTGCGATTTCCCTGGAGATTCGCCGGTTTTAGAGCCCTAGCGGCGTTTCACGAGGAGAAAACATGAACCAGGATTTTCAGCGCTACGACTTCGGCCGTGGCGGCGGCGTTACCAGTGCGGCGGTTCGCAATCGAGTGCTGCGCAACACTTATTGGCTGCTCGCCATCTCGATGCTGCCAACGATTGCGGGCGCGTGGCTGGGCGTAAGCACCGGCTTCACGCTGTTCGCCGGCAGCCCTGCGATCAGCCTGATCGCCTTCATGGCCATTGCCTTTGGCTTCATGTTTGGGATCGAACGCTTCAAGAACAGCGGCGTCGGTGTTGCTTTGCTGCTTGGCTTCACGTTCTTCATGGGACTGATGCTGTCCCGGCTGCTCGGCTTCGTACTGGGGTTCAGCAACGGCGCATCGCTGATCATGATGGCGTTTGGGGGCACAGCGGTGATATTCACCGCAATGGCGTCTGTCGCCACGCTCAGCAAGCGCGATTTTGGTGGATTGGGCCGCTGGTTGTTCATGGGCGTGGTAGTCATTCTGCTGGCTTCGGTCGCCAATATCTGGCTGCAACTGCCCGCTCTGATGCTGACTATTTCAGTACTGGCGATTGCGATTTTTTCGGCCTTCATCCTGTTTGACGTCCAACGCGTTGTCAACGGCGGCGAGACAAACTACGTCACCGCCACGCTGGCGATTTACCTGGATCTCTATAACGTATTTGCCAATCTGCTGGCACTTCTGGGAGTGCTGGGGGGCAACCGGAACTGACGCTGCGGCTCCATAACGTCGTCGCCCGGCAGTTCCAATCGGTATCTCGACAAAACCTCCGTCCAGGCAGACGGAGGTTTTTTTGACCGCGTCGAGCGGCCCACCGGAGTCGTCGGACATTCCCGCAGGAATCACCTTAGCGAGCACCGCATTCGTCGAATTTGGAATTGGATAGGCAGAGGATCACCGAATGACGCCAAGTCGAGCTTTGATCGGTATTGCCCAGGTCGATATACTTAGCGAGCCACGCACGGCCCAAGCGTCGCAGATGCGATTCAGCGACGAAGAAGATCAATCACGGCAATTAAATCTGCCTGCAATTGCCCGACGTTTATCGATTGGCCGCGGCTCTCTTGCGGCGTGGCCGGCGGCCTCGACTCCCCACCTCCCGACGCGCCCCGCATGCCGTCTGCGTCCAGTCGGTTCCGCGCGCCGTTGATCGTGAACCCCTGCTCATAGAGCAGTTCTCTGATACGCCGGATCAGCAACACCTCGTGGTGTTGGTAATACCGCCGATTGCCGCGCCGCTTGACGGGCCGCAGTTGCGTGAACTCTTGCTCCCAATAACGCAGCACATGTGGCTTCACGCCACATAGATCACTGACTTCACCGATGGTGAAGTAGCGCTTGGCTGGGATCGGGGGCAAGTTCACCTTTTCCATGGCGGCATGGGCGCAAACGGCGTCAGCGGATCAGATATGCGTCAATTATCGAGAGCCTGAGTCTCGACCATTGATTTCAATTTTTGACTGGCATGGAACGTCACGACGCGTCGCGCGGCGATCGGAATGGCTTCGCCGGTCTTGGGATTACGCCCCGGCCGCTGTGGTTTGTCCCGCAGTTGGAAATTACCGAAACCGGAAAGCTTGACGCTGTCTCCGCCCTCCAGCGCATCGCGAATGACCTCAAAAAAGGCCTCCACCATGTCTTTCGCCTCGCGTTTGTTCAGGCCGACCTGCTCGAAAAGGAGTTCGGCAAGTTCGGCCTTGGTCAGGGTCGGGGGCTCGTCTGACGAACCAGACATTTCGTTACGCTCCAATGCGGAACGTTGCGCTGTCAGCATCGCTTCAAATTCACCCGGATTCATTTCGTTCATATTTCCAACGCTATGACTAAAACAGTGCGGAGCATTGCTTCTCGCATTCCCCAGCAGTCGGCTGGCATCGCCCTCAGGTTCTCAAACGAGCCCCGAATACACGTGTCACTCGATCGATCAATGCTGCGATCGCCCGGTCAACGCTCTCGTCCTGCAAGGTCCCCATTGCGTTTTGCAGGGTAACACGAAACGCCAGGCTTTTTTCCTCGGCCGACAGCCCTCCGGCCATACCTGCTTTCGGGCGAAACTCGTCGAACAACACGATGCTTTGCACGTCCGCGCACGCTTGCTCGCCGCGAACACACGCACGCATTTCGTCGAGCAACGCCTGCGCTGGCTGAGCCTGGGAGACGACGATGGCGACATCGCGCACCACCGGCGGAAATTTGGAGATGTCTTCGTAGGCGGGAATTGCGCGCCGAAACAACGCCTCTGCCTCGATCTCGAACAGCACCGGCGCATGTGGGAACTCATATTTCTGCAACCAGCGGGGATGCAATTCGCCTATCCAGCCGACGCTGCGCCCGTCGATCTCGATTCGAGCGCTACGCCCCGGATGCAGGCCGGGATGCACATCCGCGACAAAACGCGCTGTGGCTGGCGCAAGCAGCGCCTCAAGATCACCTTTGACATCGAAATAGTCGACCAGCCGGGTCGGCGCGCCCCACTGTTCGTCGAACACGGAACCATATGCCAACGCGCCGACGGTCAACGGCTGCCGGATTCCCTGTACCGAAAGCGGACCGGTTTCGACCGCGCTGTCGCGATGGTAGACACGACCGATTTCGAACACGCGCACACGCGACGCCTTGCGATTCAGGTTATAGCGTACGGCCTGCAACAACCCGCCGATCAGCGTCGAACGCATGACGGCAAGGTGGTTGGCGATCGGATTGATCAATTTAATGGGGGATTCGTTCGAAGCGAAATCGCGCTCCCATTCCCCGTCGACAAAACTGAAATTGACCGTCTCCTGATAACCGCGTCCCGCCAACTCGTGCCGCAGCGCGTGCAGCGAGCGGCGCGCTTCGTCGGTGCGGCGCATCGCGTTGGCAGCGACCGGCGGTTTGGATGGAATGCGCTCGAACCCATGAATTCGCGCGACTTCCTCGATCAGGTCTTCCTCGATCTCCAGATCGAAACGATAGGATGGCGGCGTCACCTCGAAAACGTCAGCATCAATCTGCTCGCACGGCAGCCCCAGTCGCGCAAAGATCTCGCCGACCTCCGCCGTCGTGACCGGCACGCCAAGAATCCTGGCGGCGCGAGAAACGCGCAAGCGCACCGGGTTGCGCGACGGCAACTGAGCGACGTGGTCCGCTACCGGCCCAGGCTTGCCGCCACAAATGTCGAGCACAAGCCGCGTGGCGCGCTCGAGCGCAACCACATTGCCTGCAAAGTCGACGCCCCGCTCGAAACGATGCGACGCATCGCTCGACAAATTGAAGCGGCGCGAACGGCCTTGAATGGCTGCCGGGAAAAAGAATGCGGATTCCAGGAATATGTCTTCGGTATCCAGCTCGGCCTTGGTGGAATTCCCACCCATCATGCCGGCCAGGCCAATTGGCCCCGATCCATCTGTGATCGCCAGGGTCGTCGAATCGAGTTCGACAGTCTGATCGTTCAGTAGCTTGAGCGTTTCACCAGATCGACCGAAGCGGACATCGATTCCACCCTGCAGCTTGTTCAGATCGTAGACATGCAGCGGCTGCCCCAACTCCAGCATCACGTAATTGGTGATGTCGACCAGCGCCGAAATACTGCGCTGTCCTGCTCGCTCGAGCCGCGCGACCATCCACCCCGGCGTCGCCGCCCGGGCATTGACGCCTCTAATGACACGACCTGCGAAGCGGCCACAGCCACTCGCGTCGCTGATACGCACCGGGACCGTGTCGTTGATCGTTGCCGGGACTGGCGTCACGGGCACGCCTTTATTGGTCGCTCCGGTAATCGCCTGGACCTCGCGCGCGATACCGAGCAACGACAGGCAATCAGCCTTGTTAGGCGTCAATTTGACCGTGAAAAGCTGGTCGTCGAGATCAAGATATTCGCGAATATCCTGCCCGATCGGAGCATCATCGGCCAGCAACATCAGGCCGCTGTGGTCCTCCGAGAGCTTGAGTTCCCGCGCGGAGCAAAGCATTCCGTGGCTTTCCACGCCGCGCAATTTGCCCACCTTGATCTGGAACGGTGCACCGCCGGCGTCCGACGCCGGCAAAAGAGCGCCAGGCAGGGCACATGGCACCTTGATGCCCGGCGCCACATTCGGCGCACCGCAGACGATGTTCAGAATCTCGCCCGTGCCTGCATCGACCTGGCATACGTTCAATCGATCGGCGTTGGGGTGCTTCGCGACCTCCAGCACCTTGGCTACGACAATGCCGGAAGATTGGGGCGCAACCGGTTGGATTTCTTCGACTTCCAGTCCCGCCATCGTCAGCGCGTGCGCCAGTGCCTCGCTCGTCAGCGGCGGGTCGATCAGGGTTCTCAGCCAGGATTCGGAGAATTGCATGTTGTAGAAGCTGCCTCTTATGCAAATTGGCGCAGGAAGCGCAAATCGTTTTCGTAGAACAGGCGCAGATCGTCGACGCCATAGCGCAACATCGCAAGGCGCTCCAGGCCGCTACCGAAGGCAAAGCCGATATACCGCTCGGGGTCGAGTCCCATGTTGCGCACTACATTTGGGTGAACCTGGCCGGAACCAGAGATTTCGAGCCATTTCCCCGCATTTTTTCCACTCTCGAACGCCATATCGATCTCCGCCGACGGCTCGGTAAACGGAAAATAAGACGGACGGAATCGGACCTGGATGTCATCCCGCTCGAAAAACTGTCGCAGAAAATCGGTGTATACGCCCTTCAGATCGGCGAAGCTGATGTTCTCGTCAATCCACAGGCCCTCGACCTGGTGGAACATCGGCGAATGCGTTGCATCACTGTCAACGCGATATGTGCGTCCCGGCGCAATGACCTTGATCGGTGGACGATGCATGCGCGCATAACGCACCTGCATCGGGCTGGTGTGAGTCCTCAACAGCAATGGCTTGCCCGTTTCATCGCTGCCATCGACGTAAAAAGTGTCCTGCATCGAACGGGCCGGATGATTTTCGGGGCTGTTCAACGCCGTAAAGTTATACCAGTCCGTTTCGATCTCGGGGCCATCGGCCACGTCAAAACCGATCGAGTGAAAGATTTTTTCGACCCGCTCCCAAGTAGACAACACCGGATGGAGCGTGCCGCGCGATTGCCCGCGCCCCGGCAGCGTCACGTCGATTGCTTCGGCGGCCAAGCGAACATTCAGCAGCTCATCGTTCAGCGCCTGGCGGCGGGCCTGCAGGGCAGCCTCGACCTGTTGCTTGGCCGCGTTGATGCGCGCGCCTTCCGCTTTGCGCTGCTCCGCGTCGAGTTTGCCCAGCCCCTTGAGGAGTTCGGTCAGTTGGCCGGATTTTCCGAGGAAACGCGCTTTCTCATTTTCAAGCGACGCGGCATCGAGGGCAGCGGCAAAGGCTCGCTGCGCTTCGCTAACGATATATTCCAGGTCCATAAGAGCTCGGCGGTTGAGCCAATCGAATATCGAAAACAAAAGGGGGCTCGGTGAGAGCCCCCTTCAGGTGGCGGCGCCAAATTTCTGGCGCTGCTCAAAATACAGCATTTACGCTGCGACGGCGGCCTTCACCTGATTGACAATCGCTGCAAAAGCAGCCTTATCAGTGACGGCCATATCCGCCAGCACCTTGCGGTCAAGCTCGATCGACGCCTTTTTCAAGCCATTGATGAACACGCTGTAGGTCATGCCGTGCTCACGCACACCGGCATTGATCCGGGTAATCCACAGTGCGCGGAAAACGCGTTTCTTGTTGCGGCGATCGCGATAGGCATACTGCCCGGCACGCATGACAGCTTGCTTGGCAATGCGGAATACATTGTTGCGGCGGCCACGGTAACCCTTGGCAGCTGCGATGATTTTCTTATGACGGGCCCGCGCTGTGACCCCACGTTTGACTCGAGGCATGTTTTTCTCCTATCGGTCGGGGTTTAAGCGAACGGCATCATCGCGCGCACGGATTTCACGTTGGACTCGTGAACTTCCGCAGAACCGCGCAGGTGGCGTTTGTTCTTGGTGGTTTTTTTGGTAAGGATGTGGCGCTTGAAGGCTTGACCGCGCTTGACGGTTCCGCCCGGACGCACCACAAAGCGCTTGGATGCGCTTTTCTTGGTTTTCATCTTCGGCATGAAAAACTCCAGTTTTAACATGATCACAGGTGTGCCGCGAACAGCGACCCTTGACTAACCTGCTCTCACTTGTGCGGGGCTGATACCCCTGTTTGTCTCACCACAGATTTCTCCGCGGCGACACGACTTACTTCTTCTTTTTGGGCGCGAGCACCATGATCATCTGGCGCCCTTCCATCTTGGGCATTTGCTCGACCTGACCAATTTCGTCGAGATCCGCACGCAAGCGTTCCAGCACGCGCATGCCGATTTCCTGGTGAGCCATTTCGCGCCCGCGGAAACGTAACGTTATCTTGGTCTTGTCACCCTCATCCAAGAAACGCTGTAGATTGCGCAACTTGACCTGGTAGTCACCCTCATCTGTCCCAGGACGGAATTTGACTTCCTTGATCTGGATGACCTTTTGCTTGAGCTTGGCCTCGTGCGCTTTTTTGGATTCCTGGTATTTGAATTTACCGTAATCCATCAGCCGGCACACGGGCGGTTGCGCCTGCGGCGCAATCTCGACCAAATCCAGATCGCCTTCCTCGGACATCCGGAAGGCTTCAGCCAGTTTAACGACGCCGATCGGTTCCCCGTCGACCCCAACTAGACGCACTTCCGGCGCTGTAATCTCGCCGTTGATGCGATGCGACTTCTCCGTAGCGATGTTACGTTCCCTTTAAAAATACAAAAATTTAGCCGCACCTCTCAGTGGCATTATTGAAAGGCTTCACACTCTTGGGTGAAGCGTTCTGATAGCGCGGATAAGGATAGAGTCCCCAAGTCCACGCCGCCACGAGCCCGAACGGCTACCACGTTGGCATCGCGCTCCTTGTCGCCAACGACAAGCAAATACGGCACTTTTTGCAGCGCGTGCTCGCGTATTTTATAGCTAATTTTCTCATTGCGCAAATCGGCACGCACTCTAAACCCTTGTTTTTTCAACGTTTGAGTTACCTGCTGCGCATATTCGGCTTGATTTTCCGCAATATTCAACACGATCGCCTGCTCCGGAGCGAGCCAAAGCGGCAATGCACCAGCATGGTGCTCGATCAAAATGCCGATGAACCGCTCCAATGACCCCAGAATGGCGCGATGCAGCATCACCGGCCGCTTGCGTGCATTGTCTTCGGCCACATATTCGGCGTTCAACCGCTCCGGCATCGAAAAATCGACTTGCATCGTCCCGCATTGCCATTGGCGACCGATCGCATCTTTGAGCGTGTACTCGATCTTCGGTCCGTAGAACGCCCCGTCGCCCTCCGCAATTTCGAATTCGCAGCCCGAGCGACGCAATGATTCCATCAAGGCAAACTCCGCCTTGTCCCAGCCTGCATCGCTTCCTACCCGCTTGGGCGGGCGCGTTGCCACTTTATAAATGATTTCCGTAAAGCCGAAGTCCTTATAAACGCGTTGCAGCAGCGCGGTGTAGTTCACGCACTCATCAAGAATCTGGTCTTCGGTACAGAAGATATGACCATCGTCCTGGGTGAAGCCGCGCACCCGCATCAACCCGTGCAGCGCGCCGGACGGCTCGTTGCGATGGCACTGGCCGAATTCGCCGTAGCGCAATGGCAGATCGCGGTAGCTGTGCAGCGTGGCGTTGAAGATCTGCACATGTCCCGGACAATTCATCGGCTTGAGCGCGTAGTGGCGGTTTTCCGACTCCGTGGTGAACATGTTCTCCTTGTAGTTCTCCCAGTGTCCGGATTTTTCCCACAAGGCGCGATCCAGAATCTGCGGGGCCTTGACCTCCTGGTAGCCGTTTTCGCGGTAGATGCGACGCATGTACTGCTCGACCTCCTGCCATAGCGCCCACCCCTTCGGATGCCAGAAAATCAAACCGGGTGCTTCTTCCTGAAAATGGAACAGATCAAGCGACCGGCCGAGCTTGCGATGGTCGCGCTTTTCCGCCTCTTCGAGCATATGCAGGTAGGCATCCTGATCTTCCTTCTTCGCCCATGCCGTGCCGTAAATTCGCTGCAACTGTTCGTTGTTCGAGTCACCACGCCAATAGGCGCCGGCGACCTTCATCAGCTTGAAAACCTTCAGCTTGCCGGTGGACGGGACGTGCGGGCCACGGCACAAATCAACGAACTCCCCCTCCCGATACAACCCGATCTCCTGATCGGCCGGAATCGAAGCGATGATCTCGGCCTTGTACTTTTCACCCATCGAATTGAAAAGGGCTACGGCGTCGTCACGATTCCATACCTCGCGAACCACCGGTTCGTCACGCTTGGCCAATTCGTGCATTTTCTGCTCGATCGCCGCCAGATCTTCCGGCGTGAACGGCCGATGAAAGGAAAAATCGTAGTAAAAGCCGTTTTCGATCACCGGCCCGATAGTGACTTGCGCCTCCGGATAGAGCGCCTTCACGGCGTAAGCGAGCAAGTGGGCCGTCGAATGGCGAATGATGTCGAGGCCGTCCGCGTCACGCTCGGTCACGATTGCCAGATCGACATCCTGATCGAGCAAGTAGGACGTATCGACCAACCTGCCGTCGACCTTGCCGGCCAAGGCGGCCTTGGCCAGCCCCGGGCCAATCGATGCGGCGACTTGCGCCACCGTGACCGGTTGCTCGAACTGGCGCTGCGAACCATCAGGCAAACGAACTGAAACCATGCGGCGACCCCTTTTTGCAAAATCCCTCATCGGGCAAATTCAATGGGCGAAAAAAAATGCGGCCTCGACGTATGCCGAGGCCGCATTTGCTTGCTTTTCTTGAGACGAAAAACACCCCCGACTAACGTCGCGCCTTCACCTCGGTAAAAGTTCGCGCTGTCATAACCTGGATGCCCTTCTACGTTCTTGCAGAAAAACGTGCGTTGTTCGTTGGTAGGCTCGATTGGACTCGAACCAACGACCCCCACCATGTCAAGGTGGTGCTCTAACCAGCTGAGCTACGAGCCTATTTCAAGAGAACGCGAT
>JAGXBI010000305.1 GCA_018971155.1 Burkholderiales bacterium | reverse complement strand
TCCGGCGGCATTGTCGCGCTTCGCGCGGCAGCGTGCCATCGACCGGCAACTGACGATTGGCCTGACCGATCTGCTGCCCCGGCTGTTTTCGAACGATGCCACTCCACTGGCGACCCTGCGCGGCCTGGCGCTGGCGGGGCTGGAACTTGTCCCGCCGCTCAAGACCGCCTTTGCGCGCCAGATGATGTTCGGCCAGCGTCGCTAGCCGCCCATACCGGACCGAGCGCGGCGAGTATCGCAAGCGGCCGGGTCGAGCCCGGTCAGGGTCCGCCGTCATTTTTCGTGCCAGGTAAAACCGTACATATCCCGCCAATTTGCCGGACGGGGGGTGTTTTTCGCAGTAAAATACAAACTTTTTCCCGGCTTTCTTCGCAACGTGCGCATCGGCTCCCACGAACTCCGCAACAACTTGTTCGTCGCCCCCATGGCGGGGGTGACGGATCGCCCTTTTCGTCAGTTGTGCAAGCGCCTGGGGGCGGGTTATGCCGTGTCCGAGATGGTCGCGTCGAACGCGCAATTGTGGAAAAGCGAAAAGACCCAGCGGCGCGCCAACCATGAAGGCGAAGTGGCGCCGATCGCCGTGCAGATCGCCGGCGCCGACCCGTCGATGCTGGCCGAGGCCGCGCGCTACAACGTCGATCGCGGCGCACAGATCATCGACATCAACATGGGGTGCCCGGCCAAGAAGGTCTGCAACGTGTATGCGGGCTCGGCGCTGCTGCAAAACGAGGAACTGGTCACGCGCATTCTCGAAGCGGTGGTCGGTGCGGTCGGTTGCGGGCCGAACGCCGTGCCGGTGACGCTGAAAATCCGTACCGGCTGGGACCGCGCGCACAGGAATGCGCTCAACATTGCGCATATCGCCGAAGCCAGCGGCATCAGCATGCTCACCGTGCATGGCCGCACGCGCGCCGATCTGTACCACGGCGAGGCCGAATATGAGACGATCGCCGCGGTCAAGGCCGCCGTGCGCATCCCGGTGGTCGCCAATGGCGATGTCGACTCGCCCGCCAAGGCCAGGCACGTGCTGAGCGTCACCGGCGCCGACGCGATCATGATCGGCCGGGCCGCGCAGGGTCGTCCCTGGCTTTTCCGCGAAATAGCTCATTACCTGGAAACCGGCGAGACCGGTCCGGCGCCGCGCGTCGATGAAATCCAGCAGATCATGAACGAGCACCTGCTCGATCATTACGCGTTTTATGGCGAATTCACCGGCGTGCGCACCGCACGCAAGCACATCGCCTGGTACACGCGCGGGCTGCCGGGCGCGAATCTGTTCCGGCATCACATGAACACGCTCGATTCGAGCCAGGAGCAGCTCGCCGCCGTCAACGAATTTTTCGAACAACAGAAGATGTACTCGGAGCATCTCTGTTACGAACAAGAATCTCCGAGGGAGCTTTTAGCCGCATGAGCAAACACAATATCGAACAATGTGTGCGCGACAGTCTGGATTCGTATTTCCGCGATCTCGACGGCGCACATCCGCACGGGGTGTATGAGATGGTGGTCTCGGTGGTCGAGAAGCCGCTGCTGGAATTCGTGCTGCACAAAGCCGACGGCAACCAGTCGCTGGCAGCCGAGTACCTGGGCATCAATCGCAACACGCTGCGCAAGAAGCTGCAACAGCACGGCTTGTTGTAATCCCGTTATCCCGTCTCCTCCATTCCCGCCATGATCAAGCAAGCCCTCATTTCCGTTTCCGATAAATCCGGCATTGTCGAATTTGCCAAGTCGCTTGCCGCGCTCGGCGTGTCGATCCTGTCCACCGGCGGCACCGCCAAACTGCTGTCCGAGGCTGGCCTCGCAGTCACCGAGGTGGCGGACTACACCGGCTTCCCGGAAATGCTCGACGGCCGCGTCAAGACCCTGCATCCGAAGGTGCACGGCGGCATTCTTGCGCGCCGCGACCTGCCCGAGCACATGGCGGCGCTGGCGCAGCACGGCATTCCGACCATCGATCTGCTGGTGGTCAATCTGTACCCGTTCCAGCAGACCATCGCGAAACAGGAATGCTCGCTCGAGGAAGCGATCGAGAACATCGATATCGGCGGCCCCACCATGCTGCGCTCGGCCGCCAAGAACCACCGCGACGTCACCGTGCTGGTCGATCCGGCCGATTACGCCGCCGTGCTCGACGAGATGCGCGCGGCCGGCAATACCGTCAGCTACGCCACCAATTTCCGCCTGGCGACCAAGGTATTCGCCCACACTGCGCAATACGACGGGGCGATTACGAATTACCTCACGAGCCTGGGCGAAGATCTGCAGCACACCCAGCGCCAAACCTACCCGGCCACCCTCAACCTGCATTACAGCAAGGTGCAGGATCTGCGTTACGGCGAGAATCCGCACCAAAGCGCGGCCTTCTATCGCGACTTGGCGGCACCGGCCGGCGCGCTGGCGAACTACCGGCAATTGCAGGGCAAGGAACTGTCGTACAACAACATTGCCGACTCGGACGCCGCCTGGGAATGCGTCAAGACCTTCGATCTGCCCGCCTGCGTGATCGTCAAGCATGCGAATCCGTGCGGCGTGGCGGTCGGTGCCAACGCAACCGAGGCCTACGGCAAGGCGCTGCAGACCGATCCCACCTCGGCCTTTGGCGGCATCATTGCCTTCAATGGCGAAGTCGACGAAGCGACGGCCCAGGCCGTCACTCAGCAGTTCGTCGAAGTGGTGCTCGCGCCGGCCTTCAGCGAGGCGGCGCGGCAGGTATTCGCCGCCAAGCAGAATGTGCGTTTGCTGGAAGTCCCGCTCGGCAGCGGCGCCAATTCGTTTGATTTCAAACGCGTCGGCGGCGGCTTGCTGGTGCAATCGCCCGACGCCAAGAATGTGCAGCCCCATGAATTGCGTGTGGTCACCAAGCGCCATCCGACGCCCAAGGAAATGGAGGATCTGCTGTTTGCCTGGCGCGTGGCCAAATTCGTCAAGTCGAACGCGATCGTGTTCTGCGGCAATGGTATGACGCTGGGGGTCGGCGCCGGTCAGATGAGCCGCGTGGATTCAGCCCGCATCGCCAGCATCAAGGCGCAGAATGCCGGACTGTCGCTGGCCGGGTCGGCGGTCGCATCCGATGCGTTCTTCCCGTTCCGTGATGGCCTGGACGTCGTGGTCGACGCGGGCGCGACGTGCGTGATCCAGCCCGGCGGCTCGATGCGCGATGACATCGTCATCGCTGCGGCCGACGAGCGCAATGTCGCGATGATCGTCACCGGCACACGGCACTTCCGTCACTGAACGCGGGGGTGCAATCATGCAAAAGGCCGCACGATGTGCGGCCTTTTGCGTTTCGGCATCTCGTTCGCGCATCGGCAGATGAGCCGGAGCCGGCTTTGCCTATTCGCGAACCTGCCCGCTGCCCAGCACGATGTATTTCAGACTGGTCAAGCCTTCCAGTCCGACCGGACCGCGCGCATGCAGTTTGTCGTTCGAGATGCCAATTTCCGCGCCCAGCCCATATTCGAAGCCGTCCGCAAAACGCGTGCTGGCATTGACCATCACACTGGCCGAATCGACTTCGCGCAAGAATCGCATCGCAGCCGGGTAATTCTCGGTGACGATGGCATCTGTGTGGGCCGAGCCGTGCGTGTTGATGTGTTCTATCGCTTCGTCGAGTCCGGCGACGATCTTGAGCGCCAGGACCGGCGCCAGATACTCCGTTTCCCAGTCCTCGTCGGTTGCGCTGACCAGCGCACCGATGCCGGCTGCCTCGAGGACCGCCCGCGAGGCGGCGCAGCAGCGCAATTCGACCTGCTTGGCCTGGAAAGCGCGCGCCATTTCCGGCAGGAAGCGCGGTGCCACGCTGGCCGCCACCAGCAGGGTTTCCATCGTATTGCAGGTGCCGTACCGGTGTGTTTTGGCGTTATCGCAAATCACCCGTGCCTTGGCTAGGTCGGCCAGATCGTCGACATACACATGGCAGATGCCATCCAGGTGCTTGATCATCGGCACGCGCGCCTCGTCGATCAGGCGGGCAATCAGGCTCTTGCCGCCGCGCGGCACGATGACGTCGACGTATTCGGTCATGGTCACCAGCGCACCGACCGCGGCGCGGTCGGTGGTGCCGACCACCTGCACGGCGTCAGCCGGCAGGCCGGCCTCGGCGAGCCCTTGCTGTATCAATGCGGCCAGCGCGGTATTGCTTTCGATGGCCTCCGATCCGCCCCGCAAAATGGTGGCATTGCCCGACTTCAGGCATAGTGCAGCCGCATCGATCGTCACGTTCGGGCGCGACTCATAAATGATGCCGATCACGCCCAGCGGCACACGCATTTGTCCGACCTGGATACCGGTGGGACGAAATTTCAGGTTGGAGATCTCTCCGATCGGATCGGCCAGCGCAGCGATCTGGCGCAGGCCTTCGATCATGGTGGCGATGGCCTTGTCGGATAACGTCAGGCGATCGATAAACGCCGGGTCCTGGCCATTGGCCTG
>JAGXBI010000304.1 GCA_018971155.1 Burkholderiales bacterium | reverse complement strand
GAGGAAAATATCGATAACGATATTCTGGTCCAGGAGAGCAGCGAGCAGATCGTGCAAATGAGCAACGGCTGCATCTGCTGCACGATCCGCGGCGATCTCGTGCAGGCGTTGTCCGATTTGAATACGCGCCGCGATGAAGGGCAGATCGCGTTTGATCGGGTCGTGATCGAAACCACCGGGCTGGCCAACCCGGGGCCGGTTGCCCAGACTTTCTTCATCGACGACGAAATTGCCGATACATACCGGCTTGATGCCATCATCACGCTGGTCGACGCCAAGCACGGCCAGCAACAACTGGATCAGCACGAGGTCGTGCAGCGGCAGGTCGGATTCGCCGACCGCCTGTTCATCACCAAGGTTGACCAGGTGAGCGACGCCGAACTGGCCGAGCTCAAGCATCGCCTCACGCATATCAATCCGCGTGCGCCCCAGCAGCAAGTCAACTTCGGGGACGCGGACCTGAAGGACTTTTTCGACCTGAATGGATTCAATCTGAACGAGAAGCTGGATATCGATCCCGATTTTCTTGCCGACGAGGCCCACGAGCATGAGCACGGGCATGATCACGATCACGCGCATTGCGGTCATGATCACCACCATCATCACGGGCACGACGACGCGATCAAATCCTTCACGTTCCGCAGTGAGCGTCCGTTCGATGCGGCAAAGCTGGAGGATTTCCTGGGCAGCATTCTGCAGGTGTACGGCGAGCGCTTATTGCGTTATAAAGGCGTGTTGAGCATGAAAGGCGTTCCCCGGCGGGTGGTTTTCCAGGGCGTGCATCAGATGATGGGTAGCGACCTGGGCCGGCCGTGGCAGATCGGCGAGCGGCCGAATACCAAAATGGTATTTATCGGCGCCGATTTGCCGAAAGAGATTATTCTGCAAGGATTGGAACGCTGTCTGATATAAGGCCCGGCAGGCGTTCCGGGACTTGGGGAATGATTCGGTTACAATACCTGCCCACCGGGAGTCGCGGCGCCTGCGCGCCGCATGCACAATGCCGGTGCAATGGTAAGAAGGGTGCGTATCGCCAGGCGGGGTGCGGGAGCGTTCCAGCGCCCCATTTCGAGGTGGCGGCGAGGTGGGAGACACCGCGCTGCGTCCGATGGTGGGATGGTCCGGCGATGCGGCACACCAGGAGGTTAGTCCGGAGCCGTATTGCCATGAGACCGATACGGAACCGGTAGCACTGGCGCTGACGCCGGCGATATGCCGGCTGCGGCATCGCCAGCCAATCCGAGAGAGATGCCACAAAAACCCATGAGCAAGAAAAAACTTTTGACCGAAGCCGAAATCCTGAAGATGAGCGAGAAGGATTACATGAACGAGGATCAGCTCGCGTTCTTCAAGCATCGGCTCGAGCAGCTTCAGGAAGAAATTCTTCGCAATGCGGGGCAAACGACCGAGAATCTGCGTGAGACCGTGATCGTCCCGGACCCGGCTGACCGCGCGACCATCGAGGAAGAGCACGCCCTCGAGTTGCGTACGCGCGACCGAGAGCGCAAGCTTCTCAAGAAGGTCCAACAGTCTCTTGCGCGCATCGAATCGGGCGAGTACGGCTGGTGCGAGGAAACCGGCGAGCCGATCGGCGTGCCGCGGTTGCTGGCACGGCCGACCGCCACGCTGTCGCTCGAAGCCCAGGAGCGGCGC
Source organism: Burkholderiales bacterium (assembly GCA_018971155.1). Taxonomy (GTDB): domain Bacteria; phylum Pseudomonadota; class Gammaproteobacteria; order Burkholderiales; family Burkholderiaceae; genus Pandoraea. The sequence continues at coordinate 2,786 of JAGXBI010000304.1, read as the reverse complement.
GAATTGCGCCAGAAACTGTTCGGCGACTGACCGGCCGGCAACACAGCCGCATCGGTGTGGTTTTTTTATCACACCGAGGGCGAGCTTCCCCGAAAAAGCACACGCAGCGCGTGTGCTTTTTTCATGCTGCGCCGCGGCCTTGATATTTTTTTGGCTGCCCTAAACTACAAAAACATTCTTCGTCCGGGTCGTCGGCGGTCACCTCCCGCGGCATCGGGCGGTTTTTCATGGGCAGATCGTGCCCCTCTAGAAGGAACAGGCATGGAGCAATATCACGGTACGACGATTGTCTCGGTTCGGCGCGGCAACCAGGTAGCGCTGGGCGGCGACGGCCAGGTCACATTGGGCAATATCGTCATGAAGGGCAGCGCGCGCAAGGTGCGCCGCATTTACCAGGGCAAGGTGCTGGTGGGCTTCGCGGGCGGCACCGCCGATGCTTTTTCGCTGCTGGACCGTTTCGAAGCCAAGCTCGAGAAACATCAGGGCAACCTGACGCGCGCGGCGGTCGAACTCGCCAAGGACTGGCGCACCGACCGCATGTTGCGCCGGCTTGAGGCGATGCTGATCGCCGCCGATAGCGAAACCACACTGGTGCTGACCGGCAACGGGGACGTGCTCGACCCCGAAGGCGGCATTGCCGCGATCGGCTCGGGCGGCTCCTACGCGCAAGCCGCCGCTCGCGCGCTGTTCGAAAACACTGACTTGACGCCTGAAGAGATCGTGCGCAAGTCGCTGGCCATTGCCGGCGAGATGTGCATCTACACCAACAGCAACCACATCATCGAGACGCTCGAATAAGCGGGCCACAGGATCGGACTCATGACACAAATGACGCCTTCCGAAATCGTTTCGGAACTAGACAAGCACATCATTGGGCAGCACAAGGCCAAGAAGGCCGTCGCGGTGGCGTTGCGCAACCGTTGGCGCCGGCAGCAGGTCGCCGACCCGCTGCGCCAGGAAATCACGCCGAAGAATATCCTGATGATCGGCCCGACCGGGGTCGGCAAAACCGAAATCGCGCGCCGCCTGGCCAAGCTTGCCGACGCGCCGTTCATCAAGATCGAGGCCACCAAATTCACCGAAGTCGGTTACGTCGGTCGCGATGTCGACAGCATCGTGCGCGACCTGATCGAGATCGCCGTCAAGCAAACCCGCGAGACCGAAATGCGCAAGGTGCGCACCAAGGCCGAAGATCAGGCCGAGGACCGCATCCTCGACATCCTGCTGCCGCCGGCGCGGGAGTCGTCGCGCGACATTCGCTTTCACGCGGCCGACAGCGGCCCGGAAGAAGGACCGGAGAGCGCGACGCGACAAACCTTCCGCAAACGCTTGCGAGAAGGCCAGCTCGACGACAAGGACATCGAAGTCGATCTGGAGCAGGCCGCCCCCGGCATGGAAATCATGGGCCCGCCCGGCATGGAAGAAATGACCGAGCAGATCAAGGGCATGTTCGCCAATCTGGGCACGGGCCGCAAGAAACGCCAGAAGCTCAAGGTCAAGGAAGCGCTCAAGCTGCTCACCGACGAGGAAGCGGCGAAAATGCTCAACGACGACGAGATCAAGCTGCAGGCGGTGCGCAATGTCGAGCAGAACGGCATCGTGTTCCTCGACGAAATCGACAAGATCGCTTCGCGCAGCGAAGTGGGCGGCGGCGAGGTTTCCCGGCAAGGTGTGCAGCGCGATCTGCTGCCGCTGGTCGAGGGCACCACGATCAGCACCAAATACGGCATGATCAAGACCGATCACATCCTGTTCATTGCCAGCGGCGCTTTTCATCTGGCCAAGCCGAGCGATCTGATTCCCGAGTTGCAGGGTCGCTTCCCGATTCGCGTCGAGCTCGACTCGCTGTCCGTGGGCGACTTCGAATCGATCCTGACCCAGACCGATGCGAGCCTGGTCAAGCAGTACCAGGCGCTGCTCGCGACCGAGGATGTGGGGCTGGAGTTCAGCCGGGACGGCATTCAGCGCCTGGCGGAAATTGCCTACTCGGTCAACGAGAAGACCGAAAACATCGGTGCGCGCCGGCTCTATACCGTGATGGAAAAACTGCTGGAAGAGATTTCCTTCTCGGCGGGCAAACGCGCCAGCGAGCAGGTGGTCATCGATGCCGCCTATGTCGACAAGTACCTCGGTGCACTGTCGCAAGACGAAGATCTGTCGCGTTACGTTCTATGATGCGACGCGCCGCGCGGCGTGTTGTCCGAGTGTCTGAATTGGCCGCCGATGCGGCCAATTTTTTTACCTCGTCACTGCTTGACCGGCTTCTTGGCAAGCTTGCGCTGCAACGTGCGGCGATGCATGTTCAACGCGCGGGCGGTGGCCGAGACATTGCCGTCGTGTTCGGCCAGCACGCGCTGAATATGCTCCCATTCGAGCCGGGCTACCGACAGCGGCGAAGGGCGCTCGAGGGCCGCCTCGGCGCGCGCCTCGCTCGCGTCCAGACGCAGCGACGCCAGGATCGTCTCGGCATTGGCCGGTTTGGCCAGATAATTGTCGGCGCCGTCCTTGACGGCTTGCACGGCCGTGGCGATGCTGGCGTAGCCGGTCAGCACCAAAATACTGGCCTTGGGCTGCAGCGCGCGCAACGGCGCGATCAGCGGCAGACCGGGATCCGGCCCCAGGTGCAGGTCGACGGTGATCGCGTCGAACGCGCGTGTGCGCGCCAGCGCCAGCGCCGCGCTCGCATCGTGCGCGATCTGCACGGCAAAGCCGCGACGCGTGAGCGCGCGTGCCAGCGTGCTGGCAAATACGGGGTTGTCGTCGATCAGTAGAAAATGCTGCTCGCT
>JAGXBI010000303.1 GCA_018971155.1 Burkholderiales bacterium | reverse complement strand
CGCGATCGTGGCTGACCAGAAACACCGTGCCGGAGAAATCCTCCAGCAGTTCCTCGAGCAACTCGAGCGTCGGAATATCGAGGTCGTTGGTCGGCTCGTCGAGCACCAGCACGTTGGCGGGTTTGGCGAACAGCCGGGCCAGCAGCAGGCGGTTGCGTTCACCGCCCGAGAGCGAGCGCACCGGCGAGCGGGCGCGTTCGGGCGAGAACAGGAAATCGCCCAGATAGCTCATGACGTGCTTGCGCGTACCGTTGATCTCGATCCAGTCGCTGCCCGGACTGATGGTGTCGACCAGCGAACGCTCCGGGTCGAGCTGCGCGCGCATCTGGTCGAAATAGGCGATCTGCAGATTGGTGCCATTGCGCACCTGGCCGGCATCGGGAGCCAACTGGCCGAGAATGATTTTCAGCAGGGTCGTCTTGCCGGCACCGTTGGGCCCGATGATGCCGACCTTGTCGCCGCGCATCAGGGTGGCCGAAAAATCTCGGACCACGCAGCGCGTGCCGAACGACTTGCTGACGTTGACAAGTTCGGCAATGACCTTGCCGGAGCGGTCTGCCTGGGCGATATCGAGCTTGACGTTGCCCTGGGCCTCGCGGCGCGCGGCGCGCTCGCGGCGCATCTGCAGCAAGCGCTCGATGCGCGACACGCTGCGCGTGCGGCGCGCCTCGACGCCCTTGCGGATCCAAACCTCTTCCTGCGATAACAACTTGTCGAATTTCTCGTTCTCGACCTGCTCGGCCGCGAGTTGTTGCGCCTTGCGTTCCTGATACTTGGAAAAATTGCCTGGATAGGACAGCAGCCGGCCGCGGTCGAGTTCGACGATGCGCGTTGCCACGCGATCAAGAAAACTGCGGTCGTGGGTAATGAACAGCAGACTGCCTCGAAAACCCAGCAGCAGCTCCTCGAGCCAGCGGATCGAATCGAAGTCGAGGTGATTGGTCGGCTCGTCGAGCAGCAGCACGTCGGGGCGCGCCACCAGCGCCTGCGCCAGCGCCACGCGCTTTTGCAGCCCGCCCGAGAGCGTGCCCACGCGCGCATGGCCATCGAGCTTGAGCTGCGCCAGCGTCGTCTCGACCCGCGTCTTTAGCTGCCAGCCGTCGCTGGCATCGAGCGATGCCTGCAAAGCGGTGAACTCGGCGAGCAACGCGTCGTGCTCGGCACCCTCGCCGCTGCTCGCCAGTTCTTCGGCAATCCGCTCGTAGGCCGACAGCGTGACATGCATCTCGCCGAGTCCGCTGGCGACCGCGTCGAACACCGTCTGCTGCGCATCGAACGCAGGCTCCTGCGGAACGTAGACGGTGCTGATGCCGTTTTGCCGGGTGATCTGACCATCGTCGGGAGCGATCAAGCCGGCGACGATTTTCAGCAGAGACGACTTGCCGGCGCCGTTGCGTCCGATCAGGCCGACGCGCTCGCCCGCCTCCAGCGAGAATTCGGCATGATCGAGCAGCGCAACGTGACCAAACGCCAGTTGCGCGGCGGAAATGGAAAACAGGGACATAAGTAGGGATACGTGGGGAACTGCGAAAAAGGGCTATTGTACGCGCCGGCCCCGGCGGCGTCGCGGGCTTGGCGACGTCCGGCGTCAGGCGCGCCGCAGCATTTCCAGATGGGCAATGCCGTCTTCGTCGTAGGGCTCGCCGACCCCGACGAAACCAAAAGATTCGTAAAAGCGCTGCAAGTGCGCCTGAGCGGCGATACGTACCGCACTAGCGGGCCAATGGGCGCGAATGCAATCGAGCCCGTAACTCACCAATTGACGGCCCATGCCGGTGCGGCGATGCCCGGCGGTGGTCAGAACGCGGCCAAGCGACGCCTCGGCATAAGACACGCCGGGCGGCAACAAACGCGCGTACGCGGCAATGACCGCCTGCCCGGCTTCGCCCGGCGCCTGCGCAAAGACATGCAGCGCGTGCTCGTCCTTGCCGTCGATATCGGCGTAAAGGCATTGCTGTTCGAGTACGAATACCGCGGCGCGAGCGGCCAGGATGCCGTACAGCTCATCGGCTTGGAGTGATTCGAAGCGTTTGCAGTGCCATTGCATGGGCGCGAGGAGAAAAATAGGGGCTCGATATAAGGTGGGCGCCGCGCCAGCCGGCTCAGTGAAAACGCACAATCCCTTCTTCGATGTCGGCCCGGGCATTGCGCTCGGCGTCGTCGAGTGCCGTGTGCCGGCTCTCGAAACCGTACGCGGTCTGAACCTGATACGTGCGAACTTTCTTCAGGCCGGTGTCGCTCGGCTGCAGAATTTCGTAGAACGCGTCCCAGCGCGCATTGTCGCGCTGCACCGCGCTGACGTGGTAATGAAAATCTTGATATTTCGTGTATTTCATCTTGTTCAAATTTCTCGCTTGAGTCGGCGCATCTTCGCAGGCGTGTTTTGCAAATGCGTGACGAAAATGGCAGCCGTTCGATAAAACGCCGGACCACGCGTGTCGCCCGCACGGCGTCGAGCCGCAGTGGGCGAACTGGCAGGCCAGCTCTACCGCAATCAGGCACGGCACCCGATGGTGTTACGCGCCTGCTGAAAATCTACCTCGGCCGGTTGACGACGCAGTCGACAACACGAACGAAAAATGCAAACCGGGTAATGGGCTGGCAGAGGAAAAAGCGCGCGAAAAAACTTGTTATGCGTGAAATGCGAATATGCAGGAGAACTGCAGAAACCAACAAGATGGCGCGCAAAAACTTTCTTTTAATTAGGCAAATGTCATGCGGCTAGCGGCGAATTATACATCAAACCGCGGCCCACGGCCAACCCCTTCCGCTTGCCTGCGCCGGCAGGCAAGCGGGCACCGTGCAAATCGCGCTAGCGACGCGCCAGAATCCGCGGGCTGGGCCGCTCGTCGATCTGTGCAAGCAACCAGTACATGTAGCCGGCAAACGCGCCGAATACCAGATGGCCGGCAAGCATCAGCCAGCCGCGCGAGGCGGCGAACCAGGGAAAAACGCCGGTCATCACATGGAAATTGAACAGATAGACCACCAAACCGAACACGCCGCCGGCAATCGAGACGGTTACCACGTCGGAGTCGAGCCGGAACGGCGCGACGATCGCCCCCAGGATGAGCCCCAGGCCGATGCCAAGCATGAAGTGAACGGCCAGCGCGGCGGCCACGATGGTCACGTCGAAGGTCGCCGGCGGCGGCAGAACGCCCGTGCCGAGCAGGATAGCCGCCACCATGCGCGGCGGTATCCAGGGGCTTTGCCCCGTCACCAGCAGCACCGCCAGCATCTCCACCGCGCAGAAGAAGGCGCAGGCGGCGAAGCCGGCCGTTGCGGCGGCCGACCAGTCGGGTCTGCGATGCGTGAAATGATGCGTACCCAGATGAAGTTCCATGCCAGCCTCCTTGTCGAGGTGCCGTTGAAGGGCTTCATCCCTAGCATAGGTCGATAGCGGCGAATCATCCACTCGGCGCTTGCCGCAGCGCATCATGCCGGGGGCCATGCCGGACGGCGCGGCCCCTGGCATGGCCGCCCGGTTCAGCGCCGCGCGCGGGGCTTGCCCATCAGCACAGGTTGAAAAAACACCGCGCCGATCAACGTGCAGGCCAGCGACAGCGCCAGCAGCTTGCCCATGCTGGAAGTGCCCGGGTGGTGCGACAGCCAAAGGCTGCCGAAGGCAATGGCGGTGGTCGCCGCCGACAGGATGACGGCCTGCGTCAGGCTCGATTGCAGCAAGTGCGTGCCGCCCGCGCGCCAGGCGATCACGTAATAAATCTTGAATGCCACGCCGACGCCGAGCAGCAACGGCAGCGCGATGATGTTGGCGAAATTCAGTGGCAGGCCGATCAGCACCGAGATTTCCAGGGTGACGGCGGCCGACACCAGCAAAGGCACGAGCGTGCGCAACACGTCGCCGAAATTGCGCAATGCCAGCCACAGCAGGAGCGTGATGGTAACCAGGGCCAGGATGCCCGCCTCGATGAAAGCGCGAATGATGGTGTTGGCCGAGTAAAGAATCGAGATCGGGCCGCCGATCGCATCGGGCATCGCCTGCAACACCGCCTGGCTGAACGCACGCAGCATTGCGTCATTGTTCGGATCGGCGCCAGGCGCCACTTTCGGCGAGACATTGACCAGGGCGCGCCCGTCGGCCGAGATCCACTGCCTGGCAAGTGCTGGCGGAACGCTGGCCAGCGTCACCGGCTGCGGCTCGAGGGCCAGGCGCAGGTCGGCCAAGGCCAGCCGCAACGAGCCGGCAAGCGCAGGCTCGGCCCGGTCGCGCGCGGCGGCGTCGGCGCCCGCCAGCTTGCGTAACCCGGCAGCCAAGCGCTCGGCCTGCGCGGCGCCCGGCCCCGGATGGTCGAGCGCGGCGTTTTCCAGCTGGCTGGCGGCCACGCGCAGCGCCGCCACGCGCGCCTCGTCCGGCGCGGGCGAGGCGGGCGCCTGCTCGAGCACGGGCAGGAGCTGCGCGGCGACCGACTGAATCTCCGCGAGTTTT
>JAGXBI010000302.1 GCA_018971155.1 Burkholderiales bacterium | reverse complement strand
CTTGGCGATCGACAGTTGGGCCAGCACCGACGGGCGCAGCTTCACGACCCGGAACTGCGTGATGTCGCCATTGAACTCGTGCAGTCGCTTGACCGCCCATGGCGACGCGATCGTGTTCAGGTAACGCGACGGGATCCCATAGTCTTCCTCGAGGATCTTGGCATCCTCGGCGGCGGAGAAAAGACCCAGGGGCGACTCATGCACCGGCGAGCCCTTCAGCGCGTAGATGGGGATTTCCTCCATCAACGCCTTGAGCTTTTCCGCCAGCGAGGACTTGCCACCGCCCGGCGGCCCGAGCAAATAGAGGATCTGCTTGCGTTCCTCGAGCCCCTGCGCGGCGTGCTTGAAGAACGATACGATCTGCTCGATCGTATCCTCCATGCCGTAGAAGTCCCGGAAAGCCGGGTAGATCTTGATGATCTTGTTCGAGAAAATGCGCGACAGGCGGGGATCGTGATGTGTATCCACCAGCTCGGGCTCACCGATCGCCTTGAGCATGCGCTCGGCCGAAGTCGCGTAAGCCGTAGGGTCTTTCTTGCAGATCTCGAGGTATTCCTGGATGGTGAATTCCTCCTCTCTGCGAGCTTCGAAACGCGTCGTGTAATGGCTGAAAATATCCATATACGTCACCCCGCCTCTTTAGTAACCCGCCGCATGCGGCGCGTGTCATGCTAATAGACCCGGAATGCAATACATTGGTTTCGCAAAAGATCGCTAGCCGCAAACGCTTTGCTCGACCTGCACTCCATCACATGAACGACTGAAAACCGCTTTAGGTTGACTTTAAACTTGTGCCGCAAAAAATCAACACTTAACTTCATCATATGCGCAAAAAAAAATCTTGTCTCGCGCATTTTCATCAAATTACAAATGCATGCATGCCCGAGCGCGACACACGTCGAATCCGCTCCGGCGCAAGCGGCTGGGCGCCGGCCGCACGAGTCATTTGGTTAGTTCGCCGGCTTGACATTACAGTGCTACGAAGCACTTAGGAATGCAATATGTTTGTCGGAATTCGACTGCGCCGGATTTGAATCGAAGCACTCGGCGCGATGATCATCGAGTCGAATGAAATCATCATGGCATGGGTAGCGGCCGAGAAAAAACGAGGCCTGATCGCGGGCTGACCGAGTACATCGGATCAGACCGGTGGGACGTCGATTGCTTCGCGAAAAACACCACCTTCAGGACATCGGCAACCTCCTCGTCGGATGGCATGGACCGGCCGGCCCAGCGGCTCCCTATTGCAAACTATGTTACGCCCGCCAGAAAAAATGTGTTGCCGGCGCAACGCTCCAAAACCCTGATATGGACGCGCATGCGCGGACACGGCGGGCGCGGGGCCCGGATGACGGAAATCCGCGCGCAAATGCAACTTTGTTGCATATTAAACATCCCGGTGTGACAGCCCTGCCGCTCTCAAAACCCGCGTGCCGCCCGGAGTAAGGGTAACGCTGGACCCCATCGGATCTGCCAGCCGATCAGCCGCAATCACATACAACGCGTTGCGCTCGGCGCCTATGCCGCTAGGAGTGGCGCCCGGCCACCCAGGGACGAGGTAACGGACGCGTTGATTTGACACATTGATGGCAGCGACAATTTCCGGAGACGACAGCAAGCAGTGTTACTCTGTCATGCTTTGACCAATCGAAGCCCGCTCCGCGGCTGCATGGTCACGCCCCCCGCCCTCCCGTTGCCGACAATGGGCGCCGGCAGGTGCCCCGATGACCCGGGGCCTGGCCGGGCGCCGGCAGGCACACGGGACGGCAGTGCATCAGGATTGACAAGGAGAGCAAGATGCAGCGTTTTCTGAAGCCCTGGCTGGTGGCCTGTCTGGCCATGCTGACCAGCCTCGCCCACGCCCAGGACAGCAAACTCCCGGTGGTGGCGAGCTTCAGCATTCTCGGCGACATCGTGCATAACGTCGGCGGCGATCGCGTCGAGGTGAGCACGCTGGTCGGCCCGGACCGCGACAGCCGCACCTACCAGCCCACGCCTGCCGACGCCGACAAGCTGGACCACGCGCGCCTGCTGCTCGTCAACGGGCTCGGGCTGGAAAACTGGTTGCCGCACCTGCGGGCAATCAGTCACTATCAAGGCCCCATCGCAGTCGTCACCGAAGGCATCAGACCCCGCATGATCCGGGAGCACGGCAAACTGGTGCCCGATCCCAACGTATTCCAGGACCCCGTGCTGGTCAAAACCGTGGTATCGCGCATTCGCGACGCGCTGATCGCCGCCGACCCGGCCGGGCGGGCGTATTACAGCGAGCGGGCGCTCAATTACACATTGGCGCTCGACGATCTGGTCACCTGGGCCCATAAGCAGTTGGCGCCGATCCCGCCGACGCGCCGGGTCATTTTCACCGCCCATGACGACTTCGGATATCTTGGCGAGCGCTTCGACATCCGGTTCATCACGCCGCCCAGCCCGACACGCACCCGCGAACTCAGCGCCTGGGAAATCGGCCGTCTGGCACGTAAGCTTCGCTACCTCGGCACTCAGGCAATCTTTGCGGAAAACACCACCAACCCGCAGGTCGTCGAGCGGGTCGCCCGCGACGCACACCTGAAAGTCAGCGGCAAGCTATACGCGGATGCGCTCTCGCAGACCCAGGAAGCCGTCACCTATCTGCAGTTGTTCCAGCACAATATCCGCGTCGCAGTCAGCGCGATGAAAAGCAACCGCTAGTCCGACCGGCTATAATATCGGGCTTGACGCGCCCCCGATCTCGCTGCCGGCATTTTGCCAGCGCGTGTCGGCGGCTCGCGGCCCGTGTAGTCTGCGGCCATCCCCTGAGTTTTCTCCCAAACGCCCCCAGGTCAACCACTGCGATCGGCGCTCGAAATGGCAAAAAAGAAGCTTTACATCAAGACATTCGGCTGTCAGATGAATGAGTACGATTCCGACAAGATGGTCGACGTACTCGATGCGGCCGAGGGCATCGAAAAAACCGACAATCCCGAGGATGCGGACGTCATTCTTTTCAATACCTGCTCGGTGCGCGAAAAAGCCCAGGAAAAGGTGTTTTCCGATCTCGGCCGGGTACGCGCGCTCAAGGAAGCAAAGCCGGATCTGCTGATCGGCGTCGGCGGCTGCGTTGCCAGCCAGGAGGGTGCCGCCATTGTGCAGCGCGCCCCCTATGTCGATATCGTATTCGGCCCGCAAACGCTGCATCGGCTGCCGGAGATGATGGCCAAACGCCGGGCGCTGGGTCTCGCGCAGGTCGACATTTCCTTCCCGGAAATCGAAAAATTCGACCATTTGCCGCCAGCCAAGGTGGAAGGCGCCACCGCTTTCGTGTCGATTATGGAAGGCTGCAGTAAATATTGCAGCTATTGCGTTGTGCCATATACCCGCGGCGAAGAGGTTTCGCGCCCGTTCGACGACGTCCTGACCGAAGTCGCCGGCCTCGCCGACCAGGGCGTGCGCGAAGTCACGCTGCTCGGCCAGAACGTCAATGCCTATCGCGGCGCGATGGGCCAGCGCGAGATTGCCGATTTCGCGCTGCTCATCGAATACGTGGCGGAGATTCCCGGCATCGAGCGGATTCGCTACACGACCAGCCACCCGAAGGAATTCTCGTCACGACTGATCGAGACCTACGCCAAGGTGCCCAAGCTGGTGAATCATTTGCACCTGCCGGTGCAGCATGGCGCCGATCGCATTCTCTCGGCCATGAAACGCGGCTATACCGTGCTCGAATACAAATCGATCATCCGCCGTCTGCGGCAACTCCGTCCCGCAATGTCGATGTCATCCGACTTTATCGTCGGGTTTCCGGGCGAGACCGAGGCCGATTTCGACAAACTGATGGCGCTGGTCGAAGAGATCGGCTACGACACCAGCTTCTCGTTCATCTACAGCCCGCGGCCGGGCACGCCGGCCGCCAATCTCGAGGACGACACGCCACGCGAGGTCAAACTGCGCCGCTTGCAGACGCTGCAGGCTACCATCGAGGAAAACGTGCAGCGCATCAGCCAGGCGATGGTCGGCAGCACCCAACGCATCCTGGTCGAAGGCGTCTCGCGCAAGGATGCACAGGAAATGCAGGGCCGTACCGAAAACAACCGGGTGGTCAACTTCCCCGCGCCAGCCGACGAGCGTGCGCGGCTGCCGGGCCAGATGATCGATGTCACCATCACCCAGGCGTTTCCGCACTCGTTGCGCGGTGAAATCGCCGCCAGGCCCTGACCCCCTCCCCATCACACCGCTGCCCCCGACAAAAATATCTTGAAAGCGCCCACCCACGAATTTACCGCGCCACGGGACGACAACAAGCGACTGGCCAATCTGTGCGGGCCGCTCGATGAAAATCTGCGCCAGATCGAGCAGGCGCTCGACGTCGCGATCAACCGGCGCGGCCACCGCTTTACGGTGCGCGGCGAGGCGGCCGCGGCAACCGTCCAGGTGCTCGAGGTTTTCTATAACCGCGCGTCGGACCCGCTCACGGTCGACGATATCCAGTTG
>JAGXBI010000016.1 GCA_018971155.1 Burkholderiales bacterium | reverse complement strand
TCGCCAGCGCCGCGCTCAACTCCTCGCACAGCCAATCCCATCAACACTCTTCACTTCCGCCTCGGCCCCCTACCAGCAACCTCGTCTTCGCGAAGAAGCGAGATATTAGTCCACCTCCTCTCCCCTTGGCAAGACCTTTTTTAAATATTTTATTCGCCAGCCAACCAGACCATCCCCCGGTCGCAGGCCGATTCACGTCTCGGCAAAATCACTAATAAAGCAGAACCTTCATTAAGGCGTCGCCCGAACACCGCTATCGCCGCCGCCCCCGATCAAGCGCCGCAAGCGGTTTCACAGAAATTTATTGACCGACCGGTCGGTTGGTTTATAATCGGACAATTCCATTAATTCGCCGGAGGCACGCTGCTATGTATACCCAATCTCTCGATCTGGCCAGCAATGTCACGCCGCTAGGCGACCAAACCGCTCTGAGCGAAATGGACCGACAACGACAGGCACATTTCGATGAGTGCATGGCTGCCGATCAAAAGATAGAACCGCAAGACTGGATGCCGCAGGCCTATCGCAAGACGCTCATCCGGCAGATTTCTCAGCATGCGCACTCGGAGATCATCGGCATGCTGCCGGAAGGCAACTGGATCAGCCGGGCTCCGAGCCTGAAGCGCAAGGCCATTCTGCTCGCCAAAGTTCAGGACGAGGGCGGGCATGGGCTTTACCTATATTCCGCCGCGGAAACGCTGGGCATATCACGCGACCAAATGGTTGCCGCCCTGCATGCCGGCAAAGCCAAATACTCGAGCATCTTCAACTACCCGACACCGACCTGGGCCGACGTCGGCGTAATCGGATGGCTGGTCGACGGCGCCGCGATCATGAATCAGATTCCGCTGTGCCGCTGCACCTACGGGCCCTATGCGCGCGCGATGATCCGCATCTGCAAGGAAGAGTCCTTCCATCAGCGCCAGGGGTTCGACGCGCTCCTGGCCATGATGTCAGGCAGCGAAGCTCAGCGCCAAATGGTCCAGCAAGCGGTCGATCGCTGGTGGTGGCCGGTGCTAATGATGTTCGGTCCGAGCGACAAGGACTCGATTCACAGCGCTCAAACCATGAAGTGGGGCATCAAGCGGATCTCGAACGACGATCTGCGGCAAAAATTCGTGGACGCCACCGTCGAGCAAGGCAAGGTGCTGGGCGTCACGTTTCCCGACCCTGATCTGAAGTGGAACGAAGAGCGCGGCCACTATGATTACGGAACCATCGACTGGGCCGAATTCTGGCGCGTCGTGAACGGCGAAGGCCCCTGCAACAAGGAACGCCTGGGCACCCGGGTAAAAGCTCACGAGGACGGTGCCTGGGTCAGAGACGCAGCGCTCGCCTATAACGCCAAGCATTCACCCGCCAAGCAAGCCGCTTGAGCAGCGACCCAGACTCAACACATTGACCAATCGAGGATCACACATGACTCAGGCAACCAGCAACGAATGGCCGCTTTGGGAAGTTTTCGTGCGCAGCAAACAGGGCTTGGAGCACAAGCATTGCGGCAGCCTTCACGCAGCCGACGCCGGCATGGCATTGCGCATGGCGCGCGACGTCTACACGCGCCGCCAGGAAGGCGTCAGCATCTGGGTAGTGCCGTCGGTAGCGATTACCGCCTCCGCACCGGAAGACAAACCGGAACTGTTCGATCCGGCTGCCGACAAGATCTACCGGCACCCGACGTTCTATCAGTTGCCGGAAGAAGTCAACCACATGTAATGCTGCGGCGCGCCGCCCGCGCCCCTCGCGTCGACAAGAGATTCGTTATGATAAAAGCCACCCCGGAACATCTCGCCTATCTGCTCCGACTCGCCGACAATGCCCTGATCCTCGGACAGCGCAACAGCGAGTGGTGCGGCCACGGCCCCATCCTGGAAGAGGACATCGCGCTGACGAACATCAGCCTCGACCTGATCGGACAGGCCCGTCTGCTATACACGCGCGCCGGCCAAATCGAGGCCGAGCTGACAGGACAGCCAGCGCGCGACGAGGACCATTACGCCTATTGGCGCAACGAACGCGAGTTCTCCAACTGGACGCTGGCCGAATTGCCCCACTACGGCCCGCTCTCGGCCACGGCTCACGCCGACAAGGATTACGCGGTAACGATCACACGCAACTTTCTCTACTCGGCGCTGATGGTCGAACTCTGGCAAGCCCTGACGACATCGGTCGACACCGAACTGGCCGCAATTGCCGCGAAGTCGCTCAAGGAAGCGCACTATCACCTGCATCACGCCCGCGACTGGCTGATTCGGCTCGGCGACGGCACCGAAGTCTCGCACCGCCGCACCCAGGCCGCACTCGACTACCTGTTGCCCTACATGAACGAAGTGTTCCAGGAGGACGCCATCGAACAGGCCGTTGCCGCCACCGGCGTGGGCGTAAGCACCGCCAGCCTCAAGCCGGCCTGGGATGCGCTCGTCAACGAGGTCCTTAGCACCGCCACGCTCACGCCCTCGCCGACCGGCGCCTACATCAGCACCGGCAAAGACGGCGAGCACTCCGAGCACATGGGCTACCTGCTCGCGGAAATGCAAAGCCTGGCACGCCAACATCCTGGCGCGTCATGGTAGACGCCACGCCCGCCATGGCGCCCGACACCGTGTCCACCGACGTGCTGGCCCGCGCCAGGCAAGCGCTCGAGGCGGTGCCCGACCCCGAGATCCCGGTCGTGTCGATTCGCGAACTCGGAATTCTGCGAGACGTCCGGCTCGCGCGCGCGTCTGCCGACGAAGCGGCCGGGGCCGTGATCGAGGTCGTCATCACGCCGACTTATTCGGGTTGCCCCGCCATGGCACAGATCGCCGAGGACATCGGCGCCGCGCTCACGCAGGCGGGTGTCGGACCTTATCGCGTCACGACCGTGCTCGCGCCGGCCTGGACGACCGACTGGATCACCGACGAGGCTCGCGACAAATTGCAACGGTACGGTATCGCACCGCCGACCGCCGGAAATGCCCGTTCAGACAGCCAGCCCTTGCGCTTTCATCCGCGGCCGCAACACGGTGTGACCTGTCCGCATTGCAACTCGCGCAACACCGAACTGCTGTCCGCGTTCGGCTCCACGGCCTGCAAGGCGCTCTACCGCTGCCTAGATTGCCGCGAACCGTTTGATTATTTCAAGCCGTACTGAGCGCCCCTCACCCTTTTAGAGCCATTGGCCACCCATTGCCCGCCAGGATCTCCAATATGACGACGCCTCAATTCCACAAACTGCCGATTCGCGACGTTCGCCCTGAAACCGACGACGCCATTTCAATCTCCTTCGCGGTGCCGCAGGAGCTGCGAAACGCCTACCGCTTCAAACAAGGCCAATTCCTGACGCTCAGGACGGAAATCGACGGCGAAGAGGCCCGCCGCTCATATTCGATCTGCGTCGGGGTGCCCGACTACGAGCAGACCGGCGAGCTGCGGGTCGGCATCAAGCGCGTGCCCGGTGGCAAGTTCTCCAACTACGCCAACGACCATCTCCGGCCCGGACTCGCGATCGACGTCATGACGCCCGACGGTCGCTTCTTCACGCCGCTGGAAGCGACGCAGCGCAAGCACTATGTCGGTTTTGCCGGGGGCTCGGGCATCACGCCGATGCTCGCGCTCATCAAGACCACGCTGGCCGCCGAGCCGCTCAGCGAGTTCACCCTGGTCTACGGCAACCGCGCCGTGCCGACCATCATGTTCGCCGAGGAACTTGAAGACCTGAAAAACCGCTACCTCGGCCGTCTGAGGCTCTACCACGTGCTGTCGGACGAAGCCCAGGAAATCGACCTCTTCAGCGGCCTGCTCGACCAGGCAAAATGCGCCGCCTTTCTCGACACCCTGATCCCGCCGGCGAGCATCGACGAAGCATTCATCTGCGGCCCGGCCCCGATGATGGACGCTGCAGAGGCCGCGCTCATCGACGCCGGGGTCGCCAAACAGAAGATTCACGTCGAGCGCTTCGGCGTTCCGCTGCCGCAAGCCGGCGCCAAGCCCATCGAAATCACCGACAGCACGCCGGCGGCCGACCTGGTGGTCGTGCTCGACGGCAAGGAGCGCCGCCTGCGCCAGCCCTATGAAGGCCAGAGCATCCTCGATACTGGCCTGCGCGCCGGCTTGGCGCTGCCCTATGCCTGCAAGGGCGGCGTCTGCTGCACTTGCCGGGCCAAGGTGCTCGAGGGTGAAGTCAAGATGGACAAGAACTACACGCTGGAAGATCACGAGATCGCGCAGGGCTTCATCCTGACCTGCCAGGCGCATCCGGTGAGCGAGCGTGTCGTCGTGAGCTACGACGAGCGCTAACGGCAGCAAACGTCGCCCCATCCCGCAGCTCGACGGAACCGCGCCAATACCAGTGTAAACTGGCCGCATGGAATACATTCACATCGTCAACGGCAACCGTGCCGGCGGCGTCATGCGGCAAGCACTCGAGCATGCGGGGCGTACCGAGCGCGTGGTTATCCTGCGCGACGACCTGGCTATCGGCCCGTTGCGCGAAATCGACGACGACCCGCGGCAACGCGCAGCCTTCTGGCAGCGCGTCGCGCCCATGCTCAAGCGCGATTTTTCACTGGACCTGACGCGTGAACTCGACACGCTGCGCGAGCTGGCCGGGGAATCCAACCAAGTCGCGATCTGGCATGGTGACAGCGCCGCAGATCAACTGATGCTGCGACGCGTCGCCTTCCATTTGCGTACCTGCCCGGCCCGGCTTAACGAAGTCGCCCTCAAAGCGGCAGACCTCGACGCCGGGCTCGCTGCCGATGCCCCGACGGCCCTTGCGATGTATCCCGAGTCGGTGATTGCCGCCCGGCTCAGGCTGATCGCGCCGATCTCCGTGCTGCGTATCGGCCGTCTTGCACTGGAATGGCGCGCCCTGAAACATGCCGAGACGCAGATTCGCCGCTGGCAGCACAACACCTTCGAAGGCGGCACCTTTGCAGACGTCGACGAAACCCTGATGGCGCTGCTGCCCGAGACGGCGATTTCCACCAGCCAGGCGATTGCGGCAGCCACACAGGCGATGCGGGGCTTCTTCGCAACCGACACGTTCCTGCTCTGGCGTTATCGGGAATTGCAGGCGGCCGGCCGGCTGGCGTTACGCGGCGATCCATACGACCCGTCCACCTGCGAACTCACACGACTATAACAATGGCACGTACCAAGGCTCCCAACCACGAATCGCAACGCGAACAAATTCTCGACGTCGCGGCGCAGGCGTTCGCCCAATCCAGCTACCCCAGCACGTCGATGTCCGAACTCGCGGCAATCTGCGGCACGTCGAAAGCTCGCCTGTACCACTACTACGCCAGCAAGGAGGCCATCCTTTTCGATTTGCTCGATCGCTACACCAAGCGTCTGATGCTGATCATCGCCGAGGTCGAGGCGCTCGGCCAGCGCCGCAACCTGTCGGAGCAGGAGACCTTCGCCGAGCTAGTGCGCGCTTTCCTGCACGAATATGAAACATCGCAGACGCGCCACATCGCGCTGTTGAACGACGTCAAGTTTCTCGCCGACGAACAGCGCGAAATCGTCCTGAACCGGCAACGCGACGTCGTTGCAGCCTTCACGCGACAACTGGCGCGAGCCTACCCGCAGCGCGTCACCAAGGACAATCGAACCGCCCTGACCATGATGCTGTTCGGCATGATCAACTGGACGTTCACCTGGCTCAAGCCGGGCGGCCGCATGGGATATCGCGATTTTGCCGAAGAGGTGATCCGCGTGTTCGAACACGGACTCGGCACGTCCTGAGTTCGCAACGATCCGGCCCGGGAACGCGAAAGACGGGGTTCTGACAAATCGGCTTGGCTCATCTATAATTAAATAATACGTAATTCATTACGATTAGTTTAACCGGAGAGACAGGATATCCCATGAGCAAACAATTCGCGTCCCGAGGCGACCTGACCGCCAAGAAAACCACCTTCACCAAGCTTTCGGATAACGCTTACGCGTATACGGCTGAGGGCGACCCCAACTCCGGCGTCATCATTGGTGACGACGGCGTGATGGTGATCGACACCACCGCGACCCCGGTGATGGCCAAGGAGCTGATCGCCCACATCCGCGCGATTACCGACAAGCCGATCAAATACGTCGTGCTGAGCCACTACCACGCGGTCCGAGTGCTGGGCGCGGCGGCCTACAAAGCCGAGGGATGCGAGCAAATCATCGCCAGCCGCGGCACCTACGAGATGATCGTCGAGCGCGGCGAGGCCGACATGAAATCCGAGATCGAGCGATTCCCGCGCCTGTTCCAGGCGGTCGACTCGATTCCCGGGCTGACCTGGCCGACTCTGGTGTTCGAAAAGGAAATGACGCTTTTCATGGGTCAACTGGAAGTCAAGATCATGCACGTCGGCATGGGCCACACGAAGGGAGACACGATCGTCTGGCTGCCTCAGCAAAAAGTGCTTTTCTCCGGCGACCTGGTCGAATTCGAGGCGGCAGCCTACACGGGCGACGCCCAACTGGAAGAATGGCCGGCCACTCTCGAGGCCCTGCGCGCAATGAAAGCAGAAAAGCTCGTGCCCGGGCGCGGCCCCGCGCTGACCACGCCCGAACGCGTCAACGAAGGACTCGATTACACGCGCGATTTCGTCACCACCCTGCTGAGCAGTGCCCGCACCGCGGTCAGCAAGGGGCTGTCGCTCAAGGACGCATTCGACTACACGCGCACTCAGATGGATCCGAAGTTCGGACATGTCTTCATCTACGAGCATTGCCTACCCTTCGACGTAAGCCGAGCCTACGACGAGGCCAGCGGCACCAAGCATCCGCGCATCTGGACCGCCGAGCGCGACAAGGAAATGTGGGGCTCCCTGCAAAGCGCCTGATCACGCGTCAGCCACCTTCTCGAGCGGCCGGTGCATGTCACCGGCCGCTTTTTTGTTCCATGCACCGAAAATTTGCTGCACCACAATACGGCAATCGCTCGCGCCGCGCGGCACGCAGGCCAAGAAAATAGAGGACCTCTTCAGAATCCTCCTAGAAAAATTAAGGGTAAATACCTACAAACCCCTGTATAATATGTTGCATTGCATCATATTGTTCCGGCCACCAGAGCCGGTGCCCCGAGGGGCCTGCCATGAACCTATTCGAACGCATTTTCGCCATCCCCCCGGCGGCCGTCGTGCCGGCGCATTCGGCGCAATCCGCCGTCCTGATCCGGGAACTCACTTCCGCCGATCGGCACCAGTTGTTCCAGCACCTCGCCTCGCTCGACGATGACGACCGCTTGCTGCGCTTCGGCCAGGTCGTCAGCGACGCCATCGTCGAAGGCTATGTCTCCGGCATCGATTTCTCTCGCGACACGGTCTTTGGCGTCTTCGACGACAACCTGCAATTGATCGGCGTGGCGCACGTCGCCATGCTCCCGGAAAACGGTTCCGAGCGTGTCGCCGAATTCGGCGTATCCGTCCTGGCGCAGGCACGGGGCCAGGGTATCGGCTCGCGGCTGTTCGAGCGCACGGCCATGCACTGCCGCAACAAGCACGTCAAGACGCTGTATATGCACTGCCTGTCACGCAACGCGACGATGATGCACATCGCCAAAAAAGCCGGCATGGACATCAACTACGCGTACGGCGAAGCCGACGCCTATCTGACGTTGCCGCCTGCCGACACCGCCACGGTGGTCGACGAAATTCTGCAGGAACAGGCGGCAACCTTCGACTATGCGGTCAAGCGCCAGGTGCGCGACACCCGGCAACTGCTGGCGGCGTGGCTGCCACAACTGAAAGTGGCCTGAACCCGGCCGGCGAATTGCCTCCACCCGGCTGCGGCCGGGTTTTTTATGCGCGGCCCATCCTGTTGGGCGGGTTCATGGCAAGGGCAGCGCCGTGGTCTCCTTGAAACGCGCGAGCACGAAACTCGTCTTGACGTCGATCACGCTCGGGTGATGCAGCAATTCGTCCTGCACGAAACGGGAAAAGTGCTCCATATCCTGCACGTGCACGCGCAGCAGGTAATCCATATCGCCTGTCATCGCATAGCATCCGACAACCTCCGGCCAGGCCGCCACCGCCGCGCGAAACAATTCCGCGTGGGATTTCCCCCGGCTATCCGGCCCACCGCGCTTGTCGAGCCGTACATTCACATATGCCAGTAGCCCCAAGCCAACCTGGGCAGCATCGACCAGCGCCACATAGCCACGAATGACGCCCGCCTCCTCCAGGCGCCGAATACGTCTCAAACAGGGGCTCGGCGACAGATTCACACGCTCGGCCACCTCCAGGTTGGACAGTCGCCCGTTTTCCTGGAGCAAGGCCAGAATTTTTCGATCCGTTTTATCCAGCACAAGATTTGGCATATTTACCTCTATTTAAAAAATACAGAGCAATCTTATTGCTAGAAATGAAGAATATGAAGTGAATTTGGCAATTTCTCCCCTCGCCCATTCGTCTACACTTCAAATTTTGAACAACGGCGCAACCGCCATCAGCGCCCTGCACGGAGACACGCCATGACTTTCCAACCTTGGGACAACCCCATGGGGACCGACGGATTCGAATTCGTCGAATACACCGCTCCCGATCCCAAAGCGCTCGGGCAGCTGTTCGAAAAAATGGGCTTTACCGCCGTTGCCAGGCACCGTCACAAGGACGTCACGCTCTATCGTCAGGGCGATATCAACTTTCTGATCAACGCCGAGCCGGATTCATTTGCGCAGCGCTTCGCGCGCCTGCATGGCCCGTCGATCTGCGCCATCGCCTTTCGCGTCAAGGACGCCGCCAAGGCCTACCAGCGCGCGCTCGAGTTGGGCGCGTGGGGTTTCGACAGCCACAGCGGCCCGATGGAGCTCAACATTCCGGCCATCAAGGGTATCGGTGATTCGCTGATTTATTTCGTCGATCGCTGGCGCGGCAAAAACGGCGCCAAGGAGGGTGATATCGGCAACATCGGTATCTACGACGTTGATTTCGAACCGATTCCGGGCGCCAATCCAAATCCCGCCGGATTCGGACTCACCTATATCGATCACCTGACCCACAACGTCTACCGCGGGCGCATGAAGGAATGGAGCGAATTCTACGAGCGCTTTTTCAATTTCCGCGAAGTGCGCTATTTCGATATCGAAGGCAAGGTAACGGCGGTCAAGTCCAAGGCCATGACCTCGCCGTGCGGCAAGATCCGCATTCCGATCAACGAAGAGGGATCGGAAAAGGCCGGACAAATCCAGGAATATCTGGACGCTTACCGTGGCGAAGGCATTCAGCACATCGCGCTGGGATCGGCCGACATCTATCAAACGGTCGACCGGTTGCGCACGGCCCAGGTCAAACTACTCGATACGCCGGACACCTACTACGAGCTGGTCGATCGTCGCATTCCCGGTCACGGCGAGCCGCTGGATGAACTGCGCCAACGCAAGATCCTGATCGATGGTGCGCCGCACGACCTGTTGCTGCAGATCTTTACCGAAAACCAGATCGGCCCGGTGTTCTTCGAGATCATCCAGCGCAAAGGCAACCAGGGGTTCGGCGAGGGTAACTTCAAGGCGCTATTCGAATCCATCGAACTCGACCAGATTCGCCGCGGGGTGCTGCAAACCGGCGACGAACCGGCGCGCTGATCGTCCCCGAACGACAGCCTTCGACAAAAAAGCCACGCGGGCATTGCCGGCGTGGCTTTTTTTTACGATCGCAAGTCGACTAGTTCGGCAGTCGACGCAGGGTGTTTCCGGTGCCGCCGGCCTGCCGGCCGTTGGCAACGCGCTGTGCCGATGTCACGTTGCTGGCAATCTTGTTGCGCACCATTTCGTCGGCCCGGGCGACACTCATCTCCAACGCTAGGAACGAGGCCGAGACCAAAAGGAATTTGGCGACATGGCGATGCTTCACGGGGGTCCTCCTTGCTGCACGGTTAAATCAGTCGGTAGCCAGTTGTGCCATTCTGCCCATGTGCGCCTTATCGCATCATTAGGACTTACACCTTGTTACCGTCGATTTCCGGGTTAACGTTAACGTAAACGTAAGGCAATTTCAGCTATACTCTGCGCCAGGTAAAACACCCCGACTCGATCACCTCAGCGACGGCGCGGTGGGCGAGCAGTGCGAGTGCTACCATAGTCGGCAAGAATAGGATCCCCGCTTGCGGTCGAGCCATGCAGCCGGCTCGAAGGTCCAGCAACGACACCCTCATGGCCAGACTTCACGAGAGTCGGCGTGAGGTCGTTTTGGCGATCCCAAAATTGTGAGGAGCACACATCCATGAACGCCCCCGTGAACGCAAGCCTGTTGGCCGCGCTCGATTCCGTCACGCTCGACGATAAGTACACGCTGGAGCAAGGCCGCGCCTACATGAGCGGCATCCAGGCCCTGGTGCGCCTGCCGATGCTGCAGCAGCAGCGCGATGCGGCGGCCGGGCTCAACACGGCGGGGTTCATCTCCGGCTACCGCGGCTCGCCCCTGGGCGGGCTCGATCTCTCCCTGTGGAAAGCCAAGCAGCATCTGGCGGGGCGCAACATCGTCTTCCAGCCCGGCGTGAATGAGGACCTGGCCGCCACTGCCGTGTGGGGCTCCCAGCAAACCAACCTCTATCCGGCCAAATATGATGGCGTATTCGCCATGTGGTACGGCAAGGGCCCCGGCGTCGATCGCAGCGGCGACGTCTTCAAGCACGGCAACTCGGCGGGCTCGTCCAAACACGGCGGCGTGCTGGTGCTCGCCGGCGACGACCACGCCGCCAAGTCGTCCACCCTGGCGCATCAATCCGAACACGTGTTCAAGGCGTGTGGCCTGCCGGTGCTGTACCCGTCCAACGTGCAGGAATACCTCGACTACGGGCTGCATGGTTGGGCCATGAGCCGCTATTCCGGGCTATGGGTGGCCATGAAATGCGTCACTGATGTGGTCGAATCGTCGGCCTCGGTCATGATCGATCCGCACCATGTGCGCATCGCGCTGCCCGAAGATTTCGTCATGCCGCCGGACGGCCTCAACCTGCGCTGGCCCGACCCGCCGCTGGTACAGGAGGCGCGGCTGCTCGACTACAAATGGTATGCGGGCCTGGCCTACGTCCGCGCCAACAAGCTCGACCGCGTGACGATCGATTCGCCCCACGCGCGCTTTGGCATCATGACCGCCGGCAAAGCCTATCTCGACGTCTGCCAGGCCTTGTCGGATCTCGGTCTCGACGAACAAACCTGCAGCCGCATCGGCATCCGGCTCTACAAGGTCGGCTGCGTGTGGCCGCTCGAGGCGCAGGGCGCGCGCGCCTTCGCCACCGGCCTGCAGGAAATCCTGGTGGTCGAAGAAAAACGCCAGATCCTCGAATACGCCATCAAGGAAGAGCTATACAACTGGCGCGACGACGTGCGTCCGCGCGTATTCGGCAAATTCGACGAAAAGGACGGCGCCGGCGGCGAATGGTCGGTCCCGATGGGCAAATGGCTGCTGCCGGCGCACTATGAACTGTCGCCGGCAGTCATCGCCAAGGCAATCGCGACCCGCCTCGAAAAATTCGAACTCCCTTCCGACGTGCGCGCGCGCATCGCCGCCCGTATCGCACTGATCGAGGCCAAGGAAAAGGCGCTCGCCAAGCCGCGCGTGGCGGTCGAGCGCAAGCCTTGGTTCTGCTCGGGCTGCCCGCACAATACGTCGACCAACGTGCCCGAGGGTTCGCGCGCGGTAGCCGGCATCGGCTGCCACTACATGACCGTCTGGATGGATCGCCGCACCGAAACCTTTACCCAGATGGGCGGCGAAGGCGCGTCCTGGATCGGCCAGGCACCGTTCTCGCAAGACCGCCACATCTTCGCCAACCTCGGTGACGGCACGTATTTCCACTCCGGCCTGCTGGCGATCCGCGCGGCGATCTCGTCCAAGGTCAACATCACCTACAAGATCCTGTACAACGATGCGGTCGCGATGACCGGCGGCCAGCCGGTCGACGGCGTACTGACGGTGCCGCAGATCACTCAGCAGTTGGCCGCGGAAGGCGCCGCGAAAATCGTCGTGGTCACCGACGAGCCTGAAAAATATCAGGGCATCGCGCTGGCTGCCGGCACACCGGTCCATCATCGTGACGAACTGGATGCGGTCCAGCGCCAGTTGCGCGAGGTGCCCGGCACCACCATTCTGATCTACGACCAGACGTGCGCCACCGAGAAGCGGCGGCGCCGCAAGCGCGGCACCTATCCCGACCCGGCCCGGCGCGCGTTCATCAACGACGCCGTGTGCGAAGGCTGCGGCGACTGCTCGGTGCAATCGAACTGCCTGTCGGTCGAGCCGCTCGACACCGAATTCGGCACCAAGCGGCAAATCAATCAATCGTCCTGCAATAAAGACTTCTCCTGCGTCAAGGGATTCTGCCCCAGCTTCGTGACTGTCGAGGGCGCGCAACCGCGCAAGCCCAAGGCCGCACAGGCTTCGCTGGACACCCTGCCGGCACTGCCTGAACCGGCACTGCCGTCCATCCAGCGGCCATACGGCATTCTCGTGACGGGCGTGGGCGGCACCGGCATCGTCACCATCGGTAACCTGCTGGGCATGGCCGCCCATCTGGAAGGCAAAGGCGTCACCACGCTCGACGTCACCGGGCTGGCGCAAAAGGGCGGCGCCGTGATGAGTCACGTGCAAATCGCCAATCACCCCGACGACATCCACGCCACGCGTATCGCCATGGGCGAGGCGCAAGTCGTGATCGGCTGCGATGCGATCGTCACCGCCTCCGACGACACCCTGTCGCGCATGCAGCACGGCCTCACGCGCGTGGTGGTCAACAGCGCCCACACGCCGACCGCCGAACTGATCAAGAACCCCAACTGGCAATTTCCGGGAAGCAGCACCGAGCAGGACATTCGCAATGCCGCTGGCGACGCCTGCGATTTCGTCGACGCGCATCAACTGGCGCTGCGCTTGCTGGGCGACGCGATCTACACCAATCCGTTCGTGCTCGGCTACGCCTGGCAAAAAGGTTGGATACCGCTGTCGCACGCGGCGCTCGTGCGCGCCATCGAACTCAATGGCGTCGCCATCGAAAAAAATCGCCAAGCCTTTGAGTGGGGCCGTCGCGCTGCCCACGATCTGGCCAGCGTGCAGCGCCTGGCGCAGCAGGATGCGGCGCCGAGCGGCGCCAACGTGATCGCCCTGCATACGCCCAAGGCGCTCGATACGCTCATCGCGCAGCGCTGCGAATCGCTGGTCGCCTATCAAAACGCCGCCTATGCACAGCGTTACCGCTCGCTGGTCGAGAAAGTTCGTGCGGCCGAGCAGGCGGCCAGCGCCAACCCGACTCAAACGCCGCTGACCGAAGCGGTGGCGCGCGGCCTGTACAAGCTGATGGCGTACAAGGACGAGTACGAAGTCGCACGCCTGTACACCGATCCGGCCTTCATGGCCAAAATACAGGCCCAGTTCGAGGGCAACTACCAGCTCAAATTCCACCTCGCGCCGCCGCTTTTTGCCAAGCGCGATGCGCATGGCAATCTGCTCAAAAAGCAGTATGGCCCGTGGATGATGTCGGCCTTCAGGCTGTTGGCCAAGCTCAAGGGCCTGCGCGGCGGCCCCTTCGATCTGTTCGGCAAAACCGAGGAACGTCGCACCGAACGCGCGCTGATCGGCGAATATGAAGCGCTGGTGGACGAATTGCTGGGCCGGCTCAGCGACCACAACCTGCCGCTCGCGGTGCAGCTCGCCAGCCTGCCGGAAGAGATTCGCGGCTTCGGCCACGTCAAGGCGCGCAATCTGGCGCAGGTACGCGCCAAATGGGCCAGGCTCTTGGCCCAATACCGCAATCCGGCGCAGCAACAGGTCGCCTGAGCGCGCCACTCAATAAAAAACGCATGAGGTTGTGGCCTCATGCGTTTTTTTGTTTGCCGCGCCCGAGCGCGGCGGGGTACTTACTTCGCGTTGACCGCCACGTTGGCTGCCGCCACCGCCGTCATGTTGACGATGCGCCGCACCGTAGCCGCCGGCGTCAGGATGTGCACCGGCCTGGCGCAACCCAACAGGAACGGCCCGACCGTCACGCCCTCGCCGCTGGTCATCTTGAGCAGGTTATAGGTGATGTTGGCAGCCTCCACATTCGGCATCACCAGCAGATTCGCCTCACCGCTCAGGCGCGAGCCCGGGAATGCCGCCCGCCGCACCGTCTCGGACAACGCCGCATCGCCGTGCATTTCGCCGTCGACTTCCAGCGCCGGCGCCCGCTCGGCCAGCAGCTCGCGCGCCTTGGCCATGCGCTGCGCCGAGGCCGAAGCAACGCTGCCGAAATTCGAATGCGACAGCAGCGCGACCTTGGGAACGATCCCGAAGCGCTCGATCTCGCGCGCGGCGAGCACCGTCATGTCGGCCAGTTGCTCGGCGCTCGGCAATTCGTTGACGTAGGTATCGCTGATGAAAAGGTTGCGGCCCGAGAGCATCAGCAGATTCATCGCCGCATAGTGCTGCGCGTCGGCCGCCTTGCCGAGCACCTGGTCGATCACTCCAAGATGGCGATGATAGGTGTCGATCATGCCGCAGATCATACCGTCGGCATCGCCCAGACGCACCAGGATCGCACCGATCAGCGTATTGTCCTTGCGCATCGCCGCCTTGGCGATGTCCGGCGTGACACCGTGGCGCGCGCCGAGGTTGTGATATTCCTGCCAGCACTGCTGATAACGCGCGTCGTTTTCCGGATCGACGATCTCGAAATCGACGCCGGGCTTGATGCGCGCACCGATTTTTTGCAATCGCATCTCGACCACCGACGGGCGCCCGATGATGATCGGTTTGGCAATGCCTTCGGTAAGCACGAACTGCGCCGCGCGCAGCACCCGCTCATCCTCGCCTTCGGCGAAAACGATGCGTGCCGGGCGAGCCTTGGCCGCCGCGAACACCGGACGCATCACCATGCCGGAGCGGTACACCGTGGCGCCCAGGCTTTCGCGGTAGGCGTCCATGTTCTGAATCGGGCGCGTGGCCACCCCCGAGTCCATCGCGGCCTGCGCCACGGCTGGCGCGATCTTGATGATCAGGCGCGGATCGAACGGCTTCGGAATGATATATTCGGGACCGAACTCCAGCGTCTGGCCTTCATAGGCGCGCGCCACTTCCTCGCTCTGCTCGGCCTCCTGCGCCAGCTCGGCGATCGCCTTGACCGTCGCCAGCTTCATTTCTTCGGTGATCGTGGTCGCGCCCACATCGAGCGCGCCGCGGAAGATGAACGGGAAGCACAGAACGTTATTGACCTGATTCGGATAGTCCGAGCGCCCGGTGGCGATCACGCAATCGGGCCGCGCCGCCTTGGCCACTTCCGGGCGGATTTCCGGCTCCGGGTTGGCGAGCGCGAGAATCAGCGGCTTGTCGGCCATGCTCTTGACCATCTCGGCGCTGAGCACGCCCGCGGTCGAGCAGCCCAGGAACACATCCGCGCCCTGGCTCGCATCGGCCAGCGTGCGCGCCTCGGTCTGCGCGGCATAGCGCGCCTTGCTCGGGTCCAGCTTGTCGCGCCCGGTGTGGATCACGCCCTTCGAATCCAGCACCAGGATGTTTTCCTTTTTCAAGCCCAGGTGCACCAGCAGATCCAGGCACGCGATCGCCGCGGCGCCCGCGCCCGAGCACACCAGCTTGACCTGACCGATGTCCTTGCCGACCACCTTCAGGCCGTTGAGAATCGCGGCCGACGCGATAATCGCCGTGCCGTGCTGGTCGTCGTGAAACACCGGAATCTTCATGCGCTCGCGCAGTTTCTGCTCGATGTAGAAACATTCCGGCGCCTTGATGTCCTCGAGATTGATGCCGCCCAGGGTCGGCTCGAGCATGGCGATCGCCTCGACCAGCTTGTCCGGGTCGTGCTCGGCCAGTTCGATGTCGAATACGTCGATCCCGGCGAACTTCTTGAACAGGCACCCCTTGCCCTCCATCACCGGCTTGGCCGCGAGCGGGCCGATATTGCCCAGGCCCAGCACCGCCGTGCCGTTGGTGACCACACCCACCAGGTTGCTGCGCGAGGTGTAGCGATTGGCGTTGAGCGGATCGGCTGCAATCGCCTCGCACGCAAAAGCCACCCCCGGCGAATACGCCAGCGCCAGATCGAGTTGATTCGACAGGGGTTTGGTCGGGGTAACCGAGATTTTTCCCGGACGCGGATTCTCGTGATAGGAAAGCGCGCTTTGCTTGAGTTGTTCGTCCATGTTCGTAACCTGATTCAACAAATTCACTGGCCAATCTGCCATGCGCATGGTGCCTGCGCCGTTGCGGTGCGCACCTGAGTCTGCCGCCTCCAGCGACGTGCAGGATCGTGAGTGTACACCTCGGGTCGCTTTCGGGCGGGCGCGCCCGCCGGCCCCGCTCAGTCGAGCACCGCTCCCTTGCGCTCCGGAATCAGCCACAGCGTAGCCAGCACGTCGAGCGCATAAAGCGAGGCAAGCAGCCCCAGCGCCGCCTTGAAAGACCACGCCAGGGCTACCGCGCCGACCACCAGCGGGCCGAATCCACCGACCGCCCGACCGATATTGAACAGCACATTTTGCGCGGTGGCACGCGCCTCGGTCGGATACAGTTCCGAAATCAGCGCCCCGTAACCGCCGATCATGCCGTTGACGAACAGCCCCATGATCGCCCCGCCGATCATGAGCGCACCGGGCGATTGCAACCGCGCATAAACAAACACCATCACCAGCGCGCCGACCTGGTAGCCAATGAAGGTCGGGCGCCGGCCAATGCGATCGGCCAGCCGCCCGAACAGCCAAATACCGAAGGCCATGCCCACCACCGTCACGGCGGTCCAGAGCGCCGACCTGGTAAGCGAATAGCCGAACGTCCTGGCCAGATAACTCGGCATCCAAATCATCAAACCGTAATAACCAAAATTCTGCACCGAACACAGAATCGCCACGCCCACGCTCGCCCGCGTCGTCGGCCCGTCCTTCACCAGCAGGCGCAGCGAGCCGGCCGGGCGCGGCTCACGCGCGCGCTGCTCCAGAAACAGCCGGGGCTCGCCGAGTGCGCGACGCATCAGGAACGACACGACGGCCGGCACCAGGCCAACGGCGAACATGCCGCGCCAGCCGATGACCGGCAGCAGCAGCGGCGTCAGCAGCGCCGCGGCCAGTACCCCCGCCTGCCAGCCCAGCGCCACGAACGACGAGGCGCGCGCCCGTTGCGCCGGGGCACAGGCCTCGGCCGCAAGCGCCATGCCGATACCGAACTCTCCACCCAGGCCCACCCCCGCCACGGTGCGATAGAGCAGCAGATCCCAGTAGCCGCGTGCCAGCGCGCACAGTCCGGTGAACACGGCAAACAAAAGAATCGTCCAGCTCAGCACGCGCACCCGGCCAAACCGGTCGCTCAACATGCCGAAACCAATGCCGCCGGCGACGGCCCCGACCAGCGTCCAGCTCACCAACGCGCCGGACTGGGCGGCGCTCAGACGCAAGGCTGCGGCAATCACCGGCAACATGAAGCCGAGCACCAGCAAATCGAATCCGTCCAGCGCATAGCCCACGGCGGCCGCCCAGAGCGCGCGACTGGCGTAGCGGTGACCGGCAGTCTCTGCGGCCGGTGCCGCCGGCAGGGCCGATTGATTTTCCATGACATGGGATAGGGAGCCTCGAAGTGGCCAGAGTGTAGTCCCGGCCAGCGCCGCCACGCAACCCGCGGGTGCCCCTGGCGAGCCCTCGCTGTGGCATAATGCCGGGTTAGGAAACTCGCGCCGCCCGCCCAAGGCGGCCGCCTGCCGTCCATCTGCCAGGCCCGCCCGGCGCGGCGCGCGGCAAAGCATCCGGCGCGCCCTCCGCTCCCCGGCGCCCACCGTCACGCATAGGATCTGTCCATGATAGGCATCGACCGTCAAACGATTTCCGACCTCACCGCGAAGCTTTTGCTCGAAGTGGGAGCAGTGCATTTCAATGCCGAGAAACCGTACATCTTCACCTCCGGCTGGGCCAGCCCGGTCTATACCGACTGCCGCAAGCTGATCTCATATCCGCGCGTGCGCCGCACCCTGATGGATCTGGCCGAGTCGGTCATCATCCAGGAAATCGGCTGCGAGCAGATCGACACCGTGGCCGGCGGCGAAACCGCCGGCATTCCGTTTGCCGCCTGGCTTGCCGACAAGCTGATGCTGCCGATGCAATACGTGCGCAAAAAACCGAAGGGGTTCGGCCGCAATGCGCAGATCGAAGGTGATTTGCCGGAAGGCTCACGCGTGCTGCTGGTCGAAGACCTGACCACCGACGGGCGCAGCAAGATCAATTTCTGCAAGGCCCTGCGCGAGGCCGGCGCCAAGGTCAATCACGTGTTCGTGATTTTCCATTACGACATCTTCAAGGAAAGCCGCGAGGTTCTGCAGGAGATCGACGTCTCGTTGCACTCGCTGGCGACCTGGTGGGACGTGCTGCGCGTTGCCAAGGCCAACAATCACTTCGATGCCAAGACGCTGGCCGAAGTCGAGAAATTCCTGCACGAGCCGGCCAAGTGGTCGGGCGAGCATGGCGGCGCCTCGTCTTTCCCGAAGGATTGAGCGCGAGCGTTTTCGCGACGTCGGAAAAAAGCGGCCTGCGAGGTCGCTTTTTTTATCGCTGCGGCACGGTGATTTCCGGTGACCGCGTCAAATAATCGCGGATGAACGCATAGATCGCATCCACGTCATTCAGATCGAGCTGCGGCAGCGGCGTAGTCAATGGCTCGTCGCTGGCCACTGCCACCACGTCGGGAAACTCCGGCCACAGCGGCGGCTTGCCGCGCGAGGGCCGATACACCTCGAGTTTCGGCACCGCGCTGCGCTTGTAGCCCTCGACCAGCACCAGGTCGCACGGCGAGAGCAGCGCCAGCACGTCCGGCAGTTCCGGCTCGGGCGCCGCGCGATATTCGCGCATCAGCACCAGCCGGCTCTCGCTCACCAGCACGACGTCGGTGCTGCCCGCCTCGCGCATCCGGTACGAATCCTTGCCCGGCGTATCGAGGTCGAAACCGTGATGGGTATGCTTGACTGCGGCCACGCGCACGCCGTCCTCGGTAAAGCGCCGGATCAATGCCTCGGTCAAGGTGGTTTTGCCGCTACCCGAGGTACCCGCGATGCCAAAAACTTTCATGTGGTCCCTTTTTCTTTTCGTGGCGGCGCACCGCCTCGCCGCTATTCTGCCTGAGCCGCGCCCGCACGCAAACCCGCGGCACAAGGCGCGGCCGCTCTGCTACACTCGCGGCAGGAGATGGCATGCCTCCTTTAACCGCCACCGGCGTCCGTGCCGGGGCTGATGATGCCTACGCAACCCGTGACGCGGGCGCGTGGGTCGTCACGCCTGGCGCACCGCCAATATCGGGTACCTTATTGCATTTTCTTCATGTGAAAGGATCGCCCGCATGTTTCTCTCGATCGCCGCCATCAGCCTCGGCGCCTCGCTCGGCGCGGTGCTGCGCTGGCTATTGGGAATACAGTTCAATGCGCTGTTCCCAACCATCCCGCTCGGCACCCTGGCAGCCAACCTGCTCGGCGGCTACCTGATCGGCATCGCCACCGCCTTCTTCGGCCAGTACCCGGGTTTGCCGCCCGCCTGGCGCCTGCTGGTCATTACCGGCTTTCTTGGCGGCCTGACGACGTTCTCCACGTTTTCCGCCGAAGTCGCGACCCTGCTGCAGGAAGGCCGGCTGGGCTGGGCCATGGCGGAAATTTTCATCCACGTGAGCGGCGCGCTCATCATGACGTTCCTAGGCATGGCCACCGTCGCCGGCGCATCGTTCCTGCTGCGCAACACCTGATCGGGAGAATCCCATGGAAGGCTTTCAAATCACGCTGTTCTTTCAAGAGAACAAACGCCACAGGCATCAGCCGCTGGCCGACTGGATCGTCGGCGAGGCCAAGCGGCTCGGCATCGGCGGCGCCACCGTCGTGCACGCCGCCGAAGGATACGGTCGCGGCGGCCGGCTGCATTGCGCACGATTTTTCGAGCTGGCCGAACAACCCGTCGAGGTTACGCTGGCCGTCAGCCCCGATGAAATGGAACGCTTGTTCGCCAGCCTGCGCGCCGAAAAAGTCGAGGTCTTTTACGTCAAGGTCCCGATCGAATACGGTATGCTGGGTTCGACCGCCACGCCCTGAGCGGGGTAAGACCACCCGGCCAACGCTTACTGCAGCCAGCCGCCGCCGGGCGACGTGGTCATGCCGCTGATCTCGGCCGTGCCGGCCAGCAGCGCCACATAATGCCGCAGCGCCCGAGCCCGGTTGTGTTGCCACAGCAATTGCTCGACACGTTCGCGCGCGGCATCGAAGCCCGGCACTTCGCCGACGACGCGGCGCTCGATGCGCACCACGTGGAAGCCGTAGCGTGTGTTGACCAGCCGCGGCAACACGCCCAGCCGATCGCCATTGAACACCACCAGCTCGAACTCGGGCGCACTCTGGCCGCGCACCAGTTCGCCCAGACTGCACTCATGCTGGGCATGCCCGCACGCCAGGCACTGGCGTGCCAGGGCGTCGAAGCGCGACGGGTCCGCAAGCACTGCCTGCAAGGTATCCTCGGCGCGGCGCCGCACGATGCTCAGCGGTGTGGTCGGCGCCGCAGCAAAAAGAATCTGGCTGAGCGTGACCTTGTCGCCCTGACGGAACTGCGCGGCGTGGTTGGCGTAGTAAGCCCGGCAATCGTCCAGGCTCGGCGGCACCACATGCACATCGGCTGCCACCAGCGCGTCGATGACCGAATCGTCGAACACGCCATCTTCACCGAGCAAACGAAGCTCGATCGCCCGCTGGCGCAGCAACTCACGCGCGACCAGCGCCTGTCGCGCGGCCGACTCGGGATCGGCCCGGTCGCGGTGCTGGTCGATTTCCTCGGCCAGCGCCCTCGGATCGATCGCAATACCGTTGACGCTCAAAGACATAACGACTCCTGGCTCAAAATTCGTTCTGGATCCGGCGATAGGCGCGCGCGAATCCGATATTCGTATGAATCACGGATTCGGAGAATTGCCTCGCATCGCGCGTGACCTTCGGGATCGTCGTCAAGTCCGTGTCGGGACTGACGTGGGTGGTCGATGGCACATAGAAATTGGAAGGGATGTCCTGCCCGTCGACCACGCAGTTGTGGCGCACCACCGCATAGTCGTGCACCACGCAATTGAACAGCACCGAGTTGAAACCGATGAAGACGTTCTGGCCGATGGCGCACGGGCCATGAACGATCGAGCGGTGCGCGATCGACGTGTTCTGCCCAATCGTCACGGGCGCGCCATCCTTGGAATGAATCACCACGCCGTCCTGGAGATTCGAATTGGCGCCGATCACGATCGGGGCCATGTCGCCGTGCTCGTCGACCTCGTCGGCCCGAATCACCACGTAGGGGCCGATGAAAACATTTTCTCCGACCACGACCTTGCCGCACAAAATCGCCGTCGGGTCGACAAACGACGTTTCGTGCACCACGGGGAAATCCCCGCGCGGATTCTTTCTCAGCATTTTCGATGGCTCCTTACCGTCGCCAACCACACCGGTAATTCACCGTAACTCCCATATCCGGAGCGCCTGCGCAATGCCGCATTGCGCAGGGCGATTTGTCATGCAGGTATAAGGAAGTTTTAGGCGATGAACGCCGTTTAATCAAATTTGCGGTGGCGCGGCATGCGCCAACTGTTGCCGCACGCCCACAGCCGGGCGGGGTGCCCGGTTTGTCTGGCAAATCGAGATAATTCCGCTGCTACCCGTGCCTGGACTTTGCTTTTGGCGTGAGCAGCGCCGCCTGCGAGGAGGCACGTTGCGGCCGCCGCCCCTGGGACGGCGCGGCCTGCGCTGTCTGCGCCCGGGAACGCCCGCCGCCGGGCTTGGGTGCGCCGGCACGACCTTGCTCTGCCGATGCCGGCACGCTCCTTTGCCCCGACGCCGGTTTGCCCGGCGCGCGCGACTTGCCCGGCTGGCCGGCAGAC
>JAGXBI010000301.1 GCA_018971155.1 Burkholderiales bacterium | reverse complement strand
CGCCGCAGCGTGGGCTCCCATTGGCCGGCTTCCGGTGCCATGCCGGCGAGCACGCCGGCACCGCCGGCCGGCGTTGCCGCAACTTCGGCCGTCGGTGTTTCGGCCAGCGTCGAGCCGCCGGCCCCTTGCGGAGCCGGCGAGGTCGCCGCCGCGCCAACGGCGCCAGCGTTTTGAAATTCGGGCGGCAAATCCTTGATCTCGACGGTTTGCGCCGGCGCCATCACGGTCAGCCAGTTACTGAGATTCTCCAGCTGGCGAACGTTGCCCGGGAAGGGGAAGCGCGTCAGGTGAGCCAGCGCGGCGTCGCTGATGCGCTTTGGCTCGACGCCCAAATCCTGCGCGCTTTTCTGCAGAAAATGCCGCAACAGCAGCGGAATGTCTTCGCTGCGTTCGCGCAGCGAAGGCAGGCGCAGCCGGATCACGTTGAGCCTGTGGTACAGATCTTCGCGGAACAGCCCCTGGCGGGCACGATCCTCGAGATTCTGATGCGTCGCGGCGATCACCCGCACATTGGCCTTGATCGGGCTGTGTCCGCCGACCCGATAGTAGTTGCCGTCCGACAGGACGCGCAGCAGGCGGGTTTGCAAATCGAGCGGCATGTCACCGATTTCGTCGAGAAACAGCGTGCCGTTCTCGGCCTGTTCGAAACGGCCCCGGCGCGTAGCCTGGGCGCCGGTAAATGCACCGCGCTCGTGACCGAATAATTCGGATTCCAGCAAATCCTTCGGAATCGCCGCGGTATTCAATGCGATAAACGGCCCTGCCGCACGCGGGCTGTGCCGGTGCAGCGCGCGCGCGACCAACTCCTTGCCGGAGCCGGACTCGCCGGTGATCAGCACCGTGGCACTCGAGTGCGATAGCCGGCCAATGGCCCGGAAAACGTCCTGCATGGCACTGGCTTGCCCGAGAATCTCGGGCTCCTCGGCCAGGCGCTCGTCGACGGTCGTCTCGCGCAAACTTTCCTCGACCGCGCGCATGATCAGCTCGACCGCCCGATCGACGTCGAAGGGCTTGGCGAGATACTCGAAGGCGCCACTCTGAAACGCCGAGACGGCGCTGTCCAGATCCGAGAACGCGGTCATGATGATGACCGGCAGGCCTGGATACCGCTGCCTGGCTGTTTGCAGCAACTCAAGCCCGGAGCCGCCGGCCATGCGAATATCGGAAACCAGCACCTGCGGCGAGTCGGTTTCCATCGCGGCCGCGGCCTCGCGCGGCCCGGCGAAGCTGCGCACCGGCAAGTTGGCGCGCGAGAGCGCTTTTTCGAGAACCCAACGAATCGATTGATCGTCGTCTACTATCCAGATCGGCTTCATGGCTCACCGTGAAAAAAACATATCGGAACTGCCGGTCCTGTACTCACCCAAGCGGCAACATAATGCGGAAGTCAGTGCGTCCGGGCCGGCTCTCGCACTCGATCGAGCCTTCGTGGCGCTGCACGAAAGACTGCGCGAGCGTCAATCCCAGACCGCTGCCACCTTCTCGACCCGACACCAGCGGGAAGAAGATGCGGTCCCGTATTTCCTCGGGAATGCCGGGCCCGTTGTCAATCACATGCAATTCCAATGCCAGCTTGTGCAGGCGCTTGGCCAGCGTGACCTTGCGCGCTACCCGGGTGCGCAGCACGATGCGCCCCTGGCCGCGCTCGATCTGCTCGCGCAGCGCCTCGGCGGCATTGCGCACGATATTTAGCAGTGCTTGAATCAATTGCTCCTTGTCGCCACGCAGCTCGGGCAGGCTGACGTCGTAATCGCGCTCGATCTCCAGGCCCTGCGGGAACTCGGCCAGCACCAGCGAACGCACTCGCTCGCACACCTCGTGCAGATTGATTTCAGTGACGATATAGGGGTGCCGGTGCGGCTCGAGCAACCGATCCACCAGGGTTTGCAGGCGATCGGACTCCTTGATGATGACTTGCGTGTACTCGCGCAACTCGCGCTGCACGAGTTCGAACTCCAGCAATTGGGCCGCGCCCCGAATGCCGCCCAGCGGGTTCTTGATTTCATGCGCCAGATTGCGGATCAGCTGCTTGTTGATCCATGCCTGATCGAGAATTCGCTCCTCGCGCTCGTTCTTCAGTTTCTGCTCGTTTTCGATCAACTCGACGATCACGAAGTCCGGCGCGTTCTCCGGGATGCCGACGATCGCGTGGGTATGCAATGGCTCCTGCGCAGTGCGCTCGAGCACCAAATCGAGGCGTGTTGCCTGGAATTGATTCGCCAGCAGCTCTTTCATGGTGGCGTCGATCACTTCGCCGTTGAGAAAAAGATCGTGCCAGGTCATATGGGCCAGCGAGCGTCGCGAGAGCGCCAGCAGCGCCTCGGCGGGCGGATTCGCGTAGACCACCCGCAACGTCAGCTTGTCGAGCACCAGCAGGACCGTGGCGAGTGCCTCGAGGCCCGGCAAAATGCCGCTGGCAGCCAGCGCGGCGTCCCCGAGGTCTTCATGGGGTTCGGCGATCGGAGGGTTCGTGGTGCGAACGGATTTCATATTTGGCGCCGTCGGAAAACCAAGCTTCACACTGGTCTTGAAATAAACAAGGGGGAGGCAAACTGCCCTCCCCCTCTGCTTTCATTGGCTAGCTCGGAGCTGGCAACAATTTACAGCGAGTAGTACATGTCGAACTCGATCGGGTGCGTGGTCATGCGGAACCGGGTCACTTCTTCCATCTTCAACTCGGTGTAAGCATCGAGCATCGCATCCGTGAACACGCCGCCGCGCGTCAGGAACTCGCGGTCTTCCTGCAGGTACTCCAAGGCCTGTTCGAGGCTGGAGCACACGGTCGGGATCTTGGCATCTTCTTCCGGCGGCAGGTCGTACAGGTTCTTGTCGGCAGCTTCGCCCGGGTGGATCTTGTTCTGCACGCCGTCCAGGCCGGCCATCAGCATGGCCGAGAACGCCAGGTACGGATTGGCCATCGGGTCCGGGAAGCGCGCTTCGATGCGGCGGCCCTTCGGGTTGGCAACGTACGGAATGCGGATGGAAGCCGAGCGGTTGCGAGCCGAGTAGGCCAGCTTGACGGGGGCTTCGAAGCCCGGCACCAGACGCTTGTACGAGTTGGTGGTCGGGTTGGTCAGGGCATTCAGCGCGCGAGCGTGCTTGATGATGCCGCCGATGTAGTACAGGGCGAAGTCAGACAGGCCGCCGTAGCCGTTGCCGGCGAACAGGTTCTTGCCGTCTTTCCAGATCGACTGGTGCACGTGCATGCCCGAGCCGTTGTCGCCGACGATCGGCTTCGGCATGAACGTCGCGGTCTTGCCGTACGCGTGAGCGGTGTTGTGCACGCAGTACTTAAGGATCTGCAGCCAGTCTGCGCGCTGCACGAGCGGCGCGAACTTCGTGCCGATCTCGCACTGCCCGGCCGTCGCCACTTCGTGGTGGTGCACCTCGACCGTCACGCCCATTTGCTCGAGCGCGGTGCAGATCGCCGAGCGGATGTCCTGCAGCGAATCGACCGGCGGCACCGGGAAGTAGCCGCCCTTGATGCCCGGCCGGTGGCCCATATTGCCGCCCTCGAGCTTCTCGGCGCTCGACCACGCGGCCTCGCTCGAAAACACCTTGCAGTAGCTCCCCGACATGTCCACCGACCACTCGACCGCGTCGAATATGAAGAACTCGGGCTCGGGGCCGAAGTAGGCGACGTCACCGAGGCCCGTCGATTTCAGATAGGCCTCCGCGCGCTTCGCGAGCGAGCGCGGGTCACGCTCGTAACCCTTTCCGTCCGACGGCTCGATCACGTCGCAGGTGAGGAGCAGCGTCGTGTCGTCCATGAACGGGTCGAGGTTCGCCGTCGCCGGATCGGGCAGCAGCAGCATGTCGGAGGCCTGGATGCCTTTCCAGCCGGCGATCGACGAGCCGTCGAAGGCGTGCCCCGACTCGAACTTGTCGGCGTCGAACGCCTTGGCGGGCACCGAGACGTGCTGCTCCTTGCCGCGCGTGTCGGTGAACCGCAGGTCGACGAACTTGACTTCCTTGTCCTTGATCAGCGTGAGCACATCGGCGGCAGTGGTCATGCACGACTCTCCTGGAGATGGGTTGTGGATGGGGATGGGGATGGCAATAGGTATGGCGACGGCCTTGGCGGTTTCGCCGCACTCCGCTTCGTCGGCAATTTAGCGACGACTGTGCCATTCACGATAAAGCAGCCAGCACTTTGATTCGACGGCGTTTATCGAATGAGCTCGAAGTATTGTCAACGAATAATGCACCTCTATGGTGCGCTCACGCTACGCGGATTTCCAATTTGGTGCAATCGCGCATGCGCACGGCTCCAGCCGATGCCTCGCGCAGCGTCACGGATAGAAAAGGTAGAGGCGGTAGCCGGCCTGACGCGTCGCGCTCGCATCGAGGAACAGTCTGACCTGACGTTCGCTGTGTGCGGCGAGCCCGGGCGACCGCGTGCCGGCGGCGAGATAGTCGTCCGGCGTCAATACTCTTCGGACGACCGCCTGATCGGAGGAATCGGTCAGCGTGAGCTCGAGGTCGGGCCACGCGACTGCCCGGCCGGCGCGATTTC
>JAGXBI010000015.1 GCA_018971155.1 Burkholderiales bacterium | reverse complement strand
CCACATAAAGGGTACGGCCGCGCATGGCGCCGGCAAACAGGCCATCGAGCGTCGTGCGCATCTCGTTCGGATCGACCCAATGGTTGGTCGGGCCGGCATCCTCGCGGCGGGCCGAGCAGATGAAAGTGCGGTCCTCGACGCGCGCCACGTCCGACGGGTCCGAGCATGCCAAGTACGAATTGGGGCGCTTGGCCGGGTTCAAGCGAACCAGCGTGCCTTGCCGCACCATTTGCTCGCTCAACCGGTCGTATTCTTCCTGCGAGCCGTCGCACCATACGATCCGATCGGGCTGAGTCAGCGCGGCGACGCGCGCCACCCAGTCGATCAGGCCACGATGCTTTACATAGCCCGGCACGTTCAACGCCGCGACGCCACCCATTTGAGGCTGATTCATCCACAAATCTCCGTAAAGGGTTGAAAAGAAAACCTTTGATGCACCCTTCCGGATCAAGCCGCCAACAAAAGAGACTGTTCAAGCCTCGCCAGGCGCGTTGCTGGTGTCCCGTGGCAGCCGATACCTCGCCGCGGGCCGGGCAACGCGTCCGCGGAATCGGAAGCCGTCGCCGAATAGGGTGAAAACTTGCCTCGCCGAGCGCCATCAGTGCGCTCTAAAATAGGGGACCCAGCATACCACCGTGCAAGCGGCCAAAGTTTTGCGCTGCACCATGGGTGTGCCCCGCCCTGTCCGCTGACTGCCATTATGAAAATAGCCATCCTCGACGATTACCAGGACGCCGTTCGCAAGCTCGAGTGCTTTGCCATGCTGGCTGGGCACGATGTCAAGGTGTTCAACAACACCGTCAAAGGCGTCGGGCAACTGGTCGCCCGCATCGGCGACGCCCAGGCACTGGTGCTGATTCGGGAGCGCACCGCCATCACCGCGCAACTGATCGACAAGCTGCCTCATTTGAAAATGATCAGCCAGACCGGGCGGGTCGGCAGCCACATCGACCTGGAGGCATGCACCGCGCGCGGCATCGCCGTGCTCGAAGGGGTGGGCTCGCCGGTGGCGCCCGCCGAGCTGACGTGGGCGCTGATCATGGCGGCGCAACGGCGCATTCCGCAGTACATGGGCAGTCTCAAGCACGGCGCCTGGCAGCAGTCGGGCTTGAAATCGTCGAGCATGCCGCCCAACTTCAGCCTGGGCCAGGTATTGCGCGGCCAGACCCTGGGAATCTGGGGTTATGGCAAGATCGGCCGTCTGGTGGCCGGCTACGGCAGGGCATTCGGCATGCGGGTGCTGGTGTGGGGCCGGGCGGCCTCGCGCGAGGCCGCGCAGGCCGATGGCCATACCCTGGCCGAGAGCCGCGAGGCGCTGTTCGAGCACAGCGACGTCCTGTCGCTGCACTTGCGCCTGAACGACGAAACCCGCCACATCGTGCGCCTCGAAGACATGCTGCGCATGAAGCCCACCGCCCTGCTCGTCAATACCAGCCGCGCCGAGCTGATCGAGGAAAACGCGCTGATCACCGCGCTCAACCGCGGTCGCCCCGGCATGGCGGCCATCGACGTGTTCGAGAGCGAGCCGATCCTGCAAGGCAACCCGCTGCTGCGCCTGGAGAATTGCATCTGCACGCCGCACATCGGCTACGTCGAGCGGGAAAGCTATGCCCTGTATTTCGAGACGGCCTTTCGCAACCTCATCGATTATCTCGACGGCAACACCCAAAGCGTGGTCAATCCGGCCGCCCTGCACGGATTCGGGCGTTGAGTCGCGCCGGCTCAGGCGTTCAGATGACGTAAAAAGCGCTCGCCGTCGCGCCGGCCCAACTGATAGGCGGGCAGCATCAGCTCGGGATGCGTATAGTCCCAGCTTGAAATCGGCACCGGCTCGGAGGGCTGCACGTACCAGCGCTGCTGGCCATCGAGGTTGACGGTAAACATCTGCGGACGCGGATAGCGTCGCGTCATCAGCACCAGCACATGGCCAGGCACGGGATCGAGCGCATCGACCGGCACGTTGTCGACCATGCCGCCGTCCAGCACGGGCTTGCCGGCACGCCGCAGCACCGGCGTGAAGGGGGGCGTACAGGACGATTGCAACAGCAGATCCGCCAACTCCTCGAGATCGGCGCAATCGCGCACCCGCACATACTCGGCGGAAAACCCGAGGCGCCGACCGAGCGTGGGATGCAGCGCATGCCGCACGTGCTTGTCGACGTTGTAGGCGAGCAGCCCGGCCACCAGTGCGGTGCGCGCGCCCAGCCAGCGCGGGATATGCGACACCGCGACGCGAATCTCGGGCGCCTGCTCGCGCAGCCTGGCAAACTGCCCCGCGTAGATATCGAGCAGCGCCTGGCGATAGATACGGTAGTGGGGAAATACCCGTTCGCGGCGCAGCAGATTGCCCCAGTAAGCATTCTTGCGATTGTCCTTGAGCGCGGTGCGGTAATACGCCATCACCCAGTCGGCATCGCGCGTATGCAACATGCATGCGGTCGCGGCGCCCGCCGACACCGCGGCAATCACTCTCGGCCTCAACGGCATCTCGACGTTCACGCGATCCCAGAACCCCGCCTGCCACCAGCAGCGGTTGCCGCCCCCTGCGAATACCATTTGATCGAACATGCCATCCCCCGCCCCCGTTGGCGCTCCCTGCCCGATACAACGCGCCAGCCGGCGGATCGGTGCACAGCTATCTAGAGCAACGCGTAGGTGGTGGTCGCATGCACGGCCATCTCGCCGCTCTCGTCATGGATTTCGATTTCGCCGAACACCAGATTGCGGCCCAGGCGCAGGACCCGCGCGCTCACGCGCGTGTCGCCCTGCCGCACGGCACGCATGAACTGCGTGGTCAACGAGACCGTCGTCATCGGCCGAAAGCCGCCCAGGGCAGCCGAGATCGCCACGATCATCGCGGTATCGGCCGCTGCCATGAAGACCTGCCCGCACACCACCCCGCCGGCATGACGCAACTCGTCGGAAAACGGCAGCCGCAGCACGCTGTGCCGCTCGTCCACGGACTCCACCTGCAAGCCAAGCGCGCCGACCCACGGCGCCAGCACCTGTCCCAGCAACGCCTGTGCGGCATCTCGATCCATCCTTGATCGCTCCTCGTTGGATATCTTCACCCCGGACAGTCCCGCGCGCCCGACCCGGCCACTCGCCGTGCAGCCCCGGTCGGGGCAGGCGCGGGCGGGCCGCACGCGCAAGATACCTCATCAATCGAAAGACACGCCAGATTCATTTCGTTTTGGTACAGTTAGGCATTTTTATCATGACTGGGGACAACACCATGCGAGGGACGGACGATCTGGGTAAGTTGGTATTGCGGCTCAACCTGGGCATTTTGCTGCTTTTCCACGGCGTCAAAAAAATCACCGGCGGCATCGGTTTCGTTCATACGATGGTCGTCGCGCACGGCCTGCCCCCGCAAGTCGCGTACCTCGTGTACATCGGCGAGGTGGTCGCACCGGTGCTGCTGATTCTCGGCTTCTATTCGCGCATCGGCGGACTGATCGTCGTCATCAACATGCTGTTCGCGCTGTTTCTCGTGCATATGCATCAACTTGGCAGTCTCGCCCCCACGGGTGGATGGGCGCTGGAACTGCAAGCGTTCTATCTGGTCAGCGGCCTGTGCGTGCTGCTGCTCGGTGCCGGCCGCTTCAGCATCTCGGGCGGTCGCGGTACCTGGGACTGAGCGCCGCGCCGCCGCGTCAGCGCGGGCACCAGGCAGCGGGGCCGGGCGCACCGATGGTGTCCCGGCCTTGGTCTTTCCACGAGTTGTATCAAAATATGCCCACACGCCATGGGTGTAATCAGCGGTAATACGCCCGTTGCACTTTGCAAGATTTGCCGCTTGGCAATCACGTACTCTGGAACTGCCGATTCCGGTCACCTTTTTGGAGTGCGTATCATGCAGAAAAACCAGCTTTCCTTACTCGCCGCGTCGGTCGCGCTGGCGGCTTCGACCCTGTTGGGCACCGTCCGGGCCGCCGAGCCGCCGAGCTCACCTGTGGCCGCGCACGCGCCGATGGCGCGGCATCACGGTCACGACTTCATGCGCTCGATGCAACAGCTGCACGACCAGCTCAAGCTCTCGCCGCCCCAGGAACAGGCATGGCAACAAGCGCTCGCCCACATGAAGCGCAACCGCCAGGCGCAGCACGAAAACATGGGTCGTTATCGCGCCTTGCGCGACTCGATGCAGCATCAGCGGATTCTCGACCTGTCCTCACTGCGTGCCCAGCGCGACAAAATCTTCGCCGACAACCAGCGGCTGCGCGCCGATACCGAAGACCAGTGGCTGGCGTTCTACAATGGCCTGAACGACAATCAAAAAGCGACCGTCAGCGCCGCCATCGAGGCCCGCATGGCGAAGATGAACGCCTGGCGAGAGCACCATCGCACGCACCGCCACTGGCACCATCAGGAGCCCGGCGCACCGGCGGGCGCGTCGCAACCGAGCGCGCAACAATAGCCGGCGGGCCACGCCGCCGGTCGCGGGATCAGGCGCTCACACCCAGGATCACGCTCGATGCCTTGAATGCCGCGATCGCCGGCTCGCCCTCGGCCAGACCGAGTTGGGTCACGCTGTCGTTGGTGACGACGGCCGTCAGAATGGTCCCGCCGGGCAGGGCCAGCGTCACCTCGGCGTTCACCGCGCCGCGCGTGACGCTGGCGACCACGCCGGCCAGCTGGTTGCGCGCCGACAGGCGCACGGTCGACGGGCCGCCGCTCATCAGCATGACCCATGAGGCCTTGATCAATGCGAACGCCTCGCTGCCCACGCGCAGCCCCAGCGCGGCGGTACTCTCGCGCGTGAGCACCGCGACCACCGCCTGGCCGCCGGGCAGGGCCAGCTCGACCTCGTCGTTGACGGCACCGGGGCGCAACGCGCTGACCGTGCCGAATAACTGATTGCGCGCGCTGGTGCGCATCGCCAGCCGCCCGATCAGGCGCCACTGGTCGTCGAACCGGTCGATATTCTCACCGATGCGGGCGAGGAACTTCCGGTGCTCGCGTTCGACCGCGCGGAACGTCTCGATCAGCCTGATCGCACGTTCGGTC
The DNA here is from genome assembly GCA_018971155.1 of Burkholderiales bacterium. Taxonomy (GTDB): domain Bacteria; phylum Pseudomonadota; class Gammaproteobacteria; order Burkholderiales; family Burkholderiaceae; genus Pandoraea. The sequence continues at coordinate 17,053 of JAGXBI010000015.1, read as the reverse complement.
AGGGCCGTACCGCCCCCGCCCTTGCCACCGGTCGAGCGCACCACCAGGGGCTCGCCCGCCAGGTTGTTCATCGCATCCACCGCATCCCACGCGGCCTTGTAGCTCATGCCAGCGGCCTTGGCCGCCGCCGTGATCGACCCGCACGCCCGAATCTGCTCGAGCAGGGCGATGCGGGCATGGCCGCCCAGGCTGCCGGCTTCGCTTTGCAGCCAGAGAGCGCCCTCCAGCTGCAGCGCGGCAGGCTCGGGGCGGCGGGAATCGTCGGGTTCGGACATCGCAGGACAGGATCAGGGATCGACATAAAGGCAACGCGCCTAGGATACCGACACCTGGCGCACGTCGGCAAAATACACGAACTCGGCGAACGAGGCGGGCCGGCTGAACAGATAGCCCTGCGCATATTGCACGCCCCGCGCGCGCAGATAATCGCGCTGCGTATAATTCTCGACACCCTCGGCCACCAGCTTGAGATTCAGGCGGGTGCCCAGATCGATGATCGAGTCGAGAATCGTCAACGCCACCGTATCCTCGGTCGAGATCGGCAGGAATTCCTTGTCGATTTTGAGGTAGTCGAACGGAAACTGCTTGAGGTAGCTGAGCGAATTGTTGTCGGTGCCGAAGTCGTCCAGCGCCACGGTCACCCCGGCATGCCGCAACTCGCTGAGCACCGCGCGCGCGGTGCCCGCATCCTGGATCACGCAACGCTCGGTGATTTCGATCGTCAGCGGATACGTGCCGATCAACGTGCCGTAATACTTCGCAATGTCGCTGACGATCGTGCGGCTGCGCAAATGCCGTTCGGCCAGGTTGACGCTGATCTGGAGACCTGCCGGCAGATCGCCGGCGCCAAGATCGCTGCGGATCTGGCGCAGCACGAAGCGGGTCAGGTCGATGATCAGATCGCTGCTCTCGGCCAACGGCACGAAGGCGTCGGGCCGCACCAGTCCGTGCGTCGGGTGATGCCAGCGCAAGAGCGCCTCGGCTCCCGTGCAGCGTCCGCTCGAAAGCTCCACCACCGGCTGGTAGTACACCTTGAACTCACCGCGCTTGAGTCCGCGGGCAATCTGCCGGCGAGCGTACTGGTCGGGATTGAGACGGCGGTGCATCAACAAGCCCAGCAAGGCCGCGATGATCGCCCCGAAGGCCATCAGCAGGGGGATCTGCGACCACGCCAGCCGTCTGAGCAAATCCTCGCTGGTCGCCAGCCGCACCGAAAACGGGTAACGCGTCGATGCCAGCGTCACGCCGAGCACATCCAGCCCGGCCGGGACCGCCGGCATCGAACGCTGCAAACGACGCGACTCGGAACTCAACGCCCCGCCCGGAAAACCGACCGCCGCCCAGCGAAAATCGCGGCCGCGAATGTTATCCAGGATATCGAACAGATAAGGGCTGTCGATCGAGCCGAGCACCCCGTCGGTCGGGGTCACCGGCAGATACAGCAGCAGCGCCGGCCGCCCCGGCACCAGCGGGGTCCCGCCAAGCAGGCGGATCTGCTCGCGCGTGGACGGCTCGGGCAGCAGACTGGACAGCGGCTGGCTGAAGCTTTGCGTGGCCGACGAACAAACCATCTGGCCGCGCTGCACCAGCACGATGGCGCGGAAATACGGCTGCATGGCCGCAGCGGACTGCAGCTTCGGGCCGACCTGCGCGCAGGGCTGATCGACCCAGGATCCGACTCCCTCCAGCGCCCGGTGCGACTGCTCGATCACCCGCTCGATGCCCGCGCGAGCCCGCGACGCCGCATCCTGCAACATGCCGTTGGCCTCGTCCCGCACACGCAGCCACGCCAGCACGAACACCACCGCCAGCGTCAGCGCCATCACCAGCAGAGTCCCCAGCCACTGCACGACACGAGAGTGCTTGATCATGTTCGCCGCTAAGTGAAAAAGTGAGTCACGCCAACGCCCCGCGCCGCGATATCGCCTTCCGGCGCGGCAAACAGGGGCATTTCGTACAGTGATGCAAAACCGGTCGTGCCGCCCCGAGAAACAGGGCGTTGGCAGCAAGATCACATCAATAATGCCTTCCCGCTCATGGGGGACTGTACACGATTCCCGAGTCCTCACCAATGATGACTATTCGGGATATAGCGAAAGACTATCAGGCAACGAGATGTCCGGTTCTCGACAATAATTGGCAAAACAACGAATTCTCGATGATCTACACTCGTGCTATCCGATTGACACCCTCTTCCAAGTTATTCCGTTGCCATGGACACCAGTTTGAAGCAAGGCCGCCAGACGCCGACCCCGCCGGGCCGGGCCGCCGAAAACGCCACCGTTTTCGGCATTCTTGGCGCCATCAGTTTTTCCCATTTGCTCAACGACATGATCCAGTCGTTGATTCTGGCCATTTATCCGCTGCTGAAGAATTCTTTCGATCTCTCGTTCGGCCAGATCGGGCTGATCACCCTGACCTATCAAATGACCGCGTCCATGCTGCAACCGGTGGTGGGCTTCATCACCGATCGCCGGCCGCAGCCGTACTCGCTGCCGGTCGGCATGGGCTTCACGCTGGTCGGCTTGCTGCTGCTGGCCACCGCCCCGAACTTCGGCATCCTGTTGGTCGCCGCGGCGCTGGTCGGCATGGGCTCGTCGGTGTTTCACCCCGAGTCCTCGCGCGTGGCGCGCATGGCCTCGGGCGGGCGGCACGGCCTCGCGCAATCGCTGTTTCAGGTCGGCGGCAATGCCGGCACCTCGCTCGGGCCGTTGCTCGCGGCGCTGGTCATCGCACCCTATGGGCGCGGCACCGTCGCCTGGTTCTCGCTGGCCGCGCTGCTGGCCATTTTCGTGCTGATCCACGTGAGCCGCTGGTACAACGCCCATCGCCAGGGCAGCCGGGGCAAGGCGGCCACGCGCCGCGCCGGACACGCGGAACTGCCGCGCAACAAGGTGTTGTTTTCGCTGGGCATCCTGATGCTGCTGATCTTCTCCAAATACTTTTATTTGGCCAGCCTGAACTCCTATTACACCTTCTATCTGATCGACAAATTCCACCTGTCGGTGCAGAGCGCGCAGATCTACCTGTTCATTTTCCTGTTCTCGGTGGCCGTCGGCACGCTCGCGGGCGGCCCGATCGGGGACCGTGTCGGCCGCAAATACGTCATCTGGGTTTCGATTCTGGGCGTCACGCCATTCACGCTGGCGCTGCCCTACGCCAACCTGTTCTGGACCGGCGTGCTGACCGTCGTCATCGGCCTGGTGCTGGCTTCGGCCTTCTCCGCGATCCTCGTGTACGCACAGGAACTGGTGCCCGGCAAAGTCGGCATGATCGCCGGCATGTTCTTCGGCTTTGCGTTCGGCATGGGCGGGATCGGCGCGGCGGTGCTCGGCAAACTGGCGGATGCGACCAGCATCGAGTTCGTCTACCACGTCTGCTCGTTCCTGCCGCTGATCGGCGTACTGACCGCCCTGCTGCCGAATCTCGAGCGGCCGCGGCACGCCAGCGCGTGAGTTTGCCGCCGCGCCTGGCCCGCAGTGGCCCCGGCCAACGGCACGGCGCGCTACATCCAGCCGTTGGCGGTCGCCACGAAATAGCGCGGCGCCCGCGGCGGCGCACCCGCGCCGCTGGCCACCTCCGATTTGCGCGGCCGACGGAACTCGATCACGCGCACGCGATGATGGCGCAGGCCGCAACGGACGCGCAGATTTTCCCAGCGCCCGGTCCGCTCCCCATATAGCGACCCCGGCATCGCGACAGCCGTGTCGATCGGAATCGGGTGGCCGATCGAGAAAATCGTCGTGCGATGCCTGACGCTCGCCGCCAGCACCTCGCTGTCGGACTGCGCAAACGCATGACCGGTCAAACGCAGGCGCACTGCCTGGGTGATCGCCTGCGCGCAGCGGGCGACCTCGCTGCCGACGTGCAATTTTTTAGTGAGGTAATTGAAATAATCGTGATCAGGCGCGGCATGCAGCACAACGACCGGCAGACCGACGGCCAGCGAAAGCGCTAGCCGTCGGAGCAGGCGCCCCGAGTGGATTGGCATTGCTTGGAGTCCCCGTGATTGACAACTTGGAGGGACTATTATCGCCATGCCAGGGGCGACGCGCAAATCGCGCCCCGCGGGCTCAGGGCAAACCGCAGTAAGCCTCGAGCCGGTAGCCGTCCGGATCGATCACGAAGGCCGCGTAATAATTCTCCCCGTAATCGGCGCGCAGCCCGGGCTTGCCGTTATCGGTGCCGCCGGCGTGCATGGCGGCGGCGTGGAATGCAATAACGCTCTCGCGATTGGGTGCGCGCAGGCAAAAGTGCAGCCCCGAGCCGGTATCGGCCGGCACCGGGCGCGCCGCCATGCCGATCCACAAGGCGACACCGTCGCGCCCATATCCCAACATATCCCCGGACTCGCTCAAACAGGTATATCCCAGCGGACGCAATGCCGCATCGTAAAACTTCCTGGCGACATCAATATCTCGCACTCCGATCGATACATGATCCCACATCGTTCACCTCCTGAATCGCGCCGTCGTGGCGCTCAAAAAAGCCGATCCACCATCACGGCGCGACGCGGCTGGCCTGAAACTCCCCTTCGAGCCGCCAGGTCTTGCCGTCGGCCTCGAGCGCTTCGCCGATCCAGCGAAACGACGCCGGCGCGATCTCGGTAAAGCGCCAGCGCGTCGGCGTGCCGTTGGCGTGACGGCCAAGCTGAACGATCTCGTCGCCGCAGCGGCGCCCGATCATCTCCTCATGCACGCCCGCCACCGGATTGAACCAGGACACCCGCCACGCCTGGATCGCGGGGTCCCACACGCGCAGCGTGGTGCCGTACATATCGCGGTCTTGCTCTGGCGCCGTGGCGCGCTGCGCGCGGCGCGGCATGATCCACACGTCCTGCATCGCGCGGCCCTCGAGCACCCAGCCGAAATGGACCTCGCCGGTCACGCCCCGGCCGCGCAAATCGACCCGGTAGTGCCGCACCTCGAGCGCCCAGCTGCCGACCAGCCATCCATACGCATCGAGTTCGGCCGGAATCTCAGGCGCTCGCCGCGGCGCCGCCAATACCTCATGAAAACCGCCGCCCAATGCGGCCCGCACCACTTGCATCGTCAAACCTCCTAAAATAGGCGCATCGCCTGCTGTTCGCGTCGCGCGGCTGCCGCCGGTCGGCACCGCCCGCGTGAACATCAGCATAGGTCCGCACGAGGGAATGATTCTTGGCGAAAATTGCGCTCGAACTGGCTCAGGCACTTTCCCGGCGCGCCACCACGGGCGCGGCCGGCAATGCGTCGCGCCGCCGGTTGGCGCAGGGCGACGGCTGGGCGGTCGACGACGTGATATGCACCGCGGGACCGCAGGATCGCACTTTCGAGGAGCGCCACGAAACGGTATCGATCGCCATCGTGCTGGCCGGCAACTTCCAGTACCGCAGCGTGCCCGGGCGGGCCCTGATGACACCGGGTTCGGTGCTGCTGGGCAACGCCGGCCGGTGTTTCGAATGCGGGCACGAGCACGGTGCGGGCGACCGCTGCCTGGCGTTTCGCTACGCACCCGACACCTTCGAGCGCCTGTATGCCGAGGCTGGCGCGCGCGGCCCGACACCCGAGTTCCGCCACCCGAGCCTGCCTGCCCTGCGCGCCCTCGCGCCGCTCGTGGCGCAAGCTTGTGCCGGGCTGAGCGCACCGCACAGCGACATCGCCTGGGAAGAACTCGCCCTGCGCCTGGCCGCACAGACCGTACGCGTGGCCTGGGCGCTGCCCGAGGCAGCCGGGGCGATGCCGCGTGGCGCCGAAGCGCGCGTCGCGCAGAGCGTGCGCGAGATCGAGCATCGATCCGGAACACCCCTATCGCTGAGCGGTCTGGCCGGCGAGGCGGGCCTGAGTCCTTATCACTTTTTGCGCACTTTCGAGCGCGTCACGGGGCTGACCCCGCATCAATACCTGCGCCGCACGCGCTTGCGCAACGCCGCCGCCCGGCTGTTGAGCGACGACGCGAAAATTCTCGACGTCGCGCTCGATAGCGGCTTCGGCGATGTATCGAATTTCAATCACGCCTTCCGTGCCGAATTCGGCCTCAGCCCACGCGCCTATCGCCGGCAGGGCGCGCCGCGCGCCAGCGAATCAGCGCTTGGCAGCCAGCCGGCTTGAAGGCGACAATACCAGCCCCCTGCTCCTGCCCCTGCGCCCATCGCCATGCAACACCTCGAATTCGAACTGACCGGCGACTTCGTCGCGCTCAACGACCTGCTCAAAGTCACCGGACTGTGCGACAGCGGCGGCGCCGGCAAGGCGCTGGTAGCCAGCGGCGCGGTCAGCGTCGATGGCCACACGGAGACGCGCAAAACCTGCAAGATCCGCGCGCACCAGACCGTAGCACTGGGCGATGTGCGCATCCATGTCATCCCGGCGCGCCCATAGTCCGGCTTGATGCGCCCGATGCCAGGGGCTCAATCGGCGTCCAGGCAGACGGCCGCACGCGCAGGCCGCGCCGGTCGGCGCGAGACCTGCAGCATGCCCAGCGCGGCCAACAGAAGGAGCATCGACGCCAGCGGCAGCGCATGGGCGCCCGCCGCGCCATACACGCGCCCGGCCACGGCCGACCCAGCCGACATGCCGACGTACAGCGCCGACGCGTTCAGCGCCAAAACCACCGCGCGCGCCTGCGGCGCCAATTCCACCAGGCGACGCTGCTGCGCGGGCACGAACACGTCGTTGGCAACCGCCCACAGGATCAGCACGACAAACGCGACACCGCTCACACCGGGCGCCGCGTAAGCCAGCGCGAAAGTGCCGATCAGCACGCCCAGCGCAACCGCAAGCGAGCGCTCCGCGCTCCAGCGGGTGGCCACCCAGCGAGCCACGCCATTGCCCACGATACTGGCGACGCCAAACACCAACAGCGCGCTCGAGGCCTCGCCGCCGGACAGGCCGAAGCGCTCCCGCAACAGCGGCACGATCAGCGTGTAACTGACGAACAGCCCCGCCATTTGCAGGAATACCACGCTCACGCCGCTGGCAATCGCCGGCTGGCGCAACAGCCCGACCAGGTCGCGCGGCGCCATGCGCTGGCCCGCCTCGCGCACCCTGACGAATACCAGTACCGCGACGATCACGCCGACATTCAATCCGGCCACCACGACGAACAAGGGCCGCCAGCCGATATTGAGCGCGATCCAGGCCGATGCCGGCATGCTGAGCACCGACGACAGCGTCATGCCCATGAAGACCGCGGCCAGCGCGCGCCCCTGCTGGTGGCGCTCGACCAGGCCAGCGCCGAGCGCCGACGCCACCGGCCCGATCGCGGCGGCACCCAGCGCGGTCAGCACGCGCGCGGCAAACAACGCGCCGTAGCTGGGCGCCGCGGCGGCCAGCAACGCACCGAGCGTGGCCAGGCTCAAGCCGCCAAGCAACAGCGCGCGACGCTCCAGAGCGCCCAGCACCATCTGGATCAGCGGCGCGCTTACCGCATAGGTCAAGGCAAACACCGCGATCAGGTTGGCCACCGCGCCCCGGCTCACGTGCAAGCCATCGGCGATCGACGGCAACGCGCCGATCGCCGCCATGGTCGTGGTGCCCATCACGAAATACGCGGCGGTCAGGGTGGCGAGGGCATAAGCGCGTCGTCGATCGTTCATGAGTGTTCTCCCGGGGCTGCCAGGCGTTGGCAAATGCTTGTCACTCTAGGGAAGATCAACGTATATTAAAAATGGATTATTGATATACGACCCATAACCAACATGGATTTGCGCAGTCTTGATCTGAATCTGCTGGTGTCGCTCGACGCCCTGCTCGCCGAGCGCAACGTCACGCGTGCGGCCGCGCGCCTGCATGTGAGCCAGCCGGCCCTCTCGGCTCAGCTCGCGCGGCTGCGTGCGATTTTCGACGATCCGTTGCTGATGCCCGCCGAGAGTGGCCGCGGCATGGTCGCAACGGCCCGCGCCGAGCGCTTGCAGACAGAATTGCGCGGTGCGTTGCATCACCTGCAAATGGTCATCAGCCGCGCGCCGAGTTTCGATCCGCATAACGACGTGCGCAGCTTCACCCTGGCCTCCAGCGACAATGCCAGCATGCTGATCGGCCTGCCGCTGTTCGAGGCGCTGCGCACGGCCGCTGGCGACGGCATCCGCATTGCCTGGCGCAGCATCGACGGGGCGCGCGTCGCGGCGCAGCTGGAGAGCGGCGAAATCGACTTTCTGATCGCCGCGCCCGACGTCATGCCGCCGGCCATGAAAGCCACCCGCGTCATCCAGGAGCGCTTCGTCATGGCGCAGCGCAAGGGGCATCCGCGCGGCACCGGTCCGCTCGACTTGTCGAGCTACTGCGCGCTGCGGCATGTGCTGGTGTCAATCAGTGGCGGCAACTTTCACGGCTTCATGGACGAGCATCTCGAAAGGCTCGGCGCACGGCGCACGGTTGCCGTGTCGGTCCAGCAGTTTGGCCTGGCCGCCGCGATTCTGCAGGTGACCGACTACGTGTGCACGCTGCCGGCCCGGCTCATGCAGCGCTACACCGACACGCTCGATGCGTTCGAGCTGCCTTTCGCGGCACAGGGCTTCTCGCTCTATCTCGGCTGGCATCCACGCTTTCATGCCGATCCAGCCCATAGCTGGCTGCGCGACATGATCCTGCGCTGCGTACGCTAAGCACTTGCCGTACGGCACGCGCGGCGCGCGCGCCCGATGCCGGTCGTGATCGGCTCGCACTGGCATATATCGTATCGTCACCTAAAATAAAGGCAGCCTCGCATTGCCAGAGCACGCCATCCGTGCTGGGCGGTGCGGTCTGTGCGCCCTCTCTCACGCGAGAGCATGCGTGCGGTCGATATGTGGGACACCGTTATTTTGAGGCAGCGTTCGCACAGCCCACCGGAATAATCTACCGGGCGACCTCACGCGTTCATTCAAAGGAGGTTGTATGGCTAACGCCACTGGGCTAAGCGTCTCCGGCAAACTGCGCCGGGACGCCGGGATCATCGGACTGCTCTTTGCGAGTACCAGCAGCATTGTCGGCTCAGGCTGGCTGTTCGGGGCCTTCCATGCGTCGAAAATCGCCGGACCGCTGAGCATCTGGAGTTGGGTCATCGGCGCTGTCATCATCATGCTCATCGCCTTGTGCTTTGCCGAGCTGGCGGCCCTGTTCCCGCGTAGCGGCGCCCTGGTGCATATGAGTCACGCCAGCCACGGCGACGGCCTCGGGCGCATCTGGAGCTGGATGCTGTTTCTCGCCTATGTGCCGATACCGGCGGTCGAAGCCGAGGCGATCGTCACGTATGCCAACAACTACCTCCCTTATTTCATTCAGCCCGGTAGTCAAGGACTCCTGACCGTCACGGGTTTTATCGCCTGCGCCGCGTTGCTCGGCCTGATGGCGCTGCTCAACCTGATGACGGTGCGCTGGCTGCTCAACCTCAATTCCACCATTACCTGGTGGAAGATCCTGGTGCCGGCCATCACCATCGCGGCGCTCATCAGCGCCAGCACGCACTGGGATGTGATGCATGCCGACCCGACCGGGTACAAGCTCTCCGGCATGTTCACCTCGCTGCCGGCTGCCGGCATCATTTTCAGCTACCTGGGGTTCCGTACCGCGATCGACCTTGGCGGCGAAAGCTCGAATCCGAACCGCAATATCCCGCTCGCGGTGATCGGCTCGGTGCTGCTTGCCGCCGTACTCTACGTGCTGTTGCAGATCGCCTTCCTCAAGGCATTGGCGCCGGCAGATCTGGCACATGGCTGGGCCAACATCAACTTCACCGGACAGATGGGCCCTTTCGCCGGCCTGGCCGCGACACTTGGCCTGGGCTGGATGGCGACGCTGCTCTATATCGACGCCTACATCTCGCCCGGCGGTACCGGCCTGATGTACATGACCGGTGGCTCGCGCGTGCTGTTCGCGGTCGGCGAACTCGAAGCCGGCCCGCGTTGGCTGGTCAAGCTCAACAACAATCAGGTGCCGTGGACCTCGGTGCTCCTGATGTGGCTGGTGGGCGTGATATTCCTGTTGCCGTTCCCGGCCTGGCAGCAAATGGTCAATTACATCACCTCGATTACCGTGCTGACCTACGGCCTGGGCCCCGTCGCGCTGCTCGTCATGCGGCGCAGCCTGCCCAACCTGAAGCGTCCGTTTCATCTGAAAGGCGCCCAGCTCATCGCGCCCATTGCCTTCGTATGCAGCAACTGGGTCATCTATTGGACCGGCTATAAGACCAACTCCTTCCTGTTCGCCCTGATCGCCGTCGGTTTTGTCCTGTACGCGCTGCACTACCACCTGGTTGCCAGGAAACCCGTGCGCGACTTTGGCTGGCGCCATATTGCCTGGCTGCTGCCCTGGTTTGGCGGCCTGTGGGTTCTGTCCATGCTGGGCGGCATCGGTGGCGGCAAGGATCTGCTTGGCTTCGGCTGGGAAGTCGTGTGCGTGGCCGTATGGAGTCTGATTGTGCTGTGGTTGGCGGTTGCCACCGCGTTGCCCAGACACGAAACGGCCGAGATCATGTCCCGCATGGAGAAAACCGTCTGACGGCTCGCGCGCCGCAAGCGCCGGCATCCGCTTGCCGTCCGCGGCGGGCGGATACCCGGCGCCGGAGTACAATGCGCCGCTACGCCGTCAAGGACATATCGTGAAGAAAACCGATCTCGAGAAACTGAAAGGTCTGAAGCTGACCAATCAACTGAAGCAAAGCCAGCCGGCGCGCGGCGGCAAGGGCGCGCGCACGAAGGCGGGACAGCCCGCGCGCGCCAGCAAGTTGATGAACGCGTTGCTCAAATCGCCGGAACCCGAAGCGGACGAGCGCAAGGCAGGCGACTGAGCCTCGCGCGCTCAGTCGCGGGTATCGGGCGAGGGCAGCGTCGAAATTCCCTGCGCCTGCGCGGCCGCTTCCTGCGCCCGTAACGCGCGCAAGAATCCCTCCCGTTGCCGCAGGCGCGCCCAATAGGCCGCAACGGCCGGCGTGAAGTGTGCCGCCAGCCCCAGGTGCTCGGCCAGCAGCAACGCATAGCCGACCGAGACGTCGGCGGCGGTAAAACGCCCGGCGCACAAATAGTCCTGCTCCGCCAGCAGCGTCTGCAGGCTGCGCAAGCGCGCCAGAAACCACTTTTGATAATCGGCCGCGACCTGCGGCATGCGCCGCTCCTCCGGCTCGAAATGGGTATAGCGCAATACCAGCGTTTGCGGAAAGGTCAGGGTCGCTTCGCCGAAATGCAGAAAGTTCAGGTAGCTGCCGAAATCCGGCTCGCCGGCCTCGACGTTCAGCGTATTCGGCATGTAGCGCGCGGCCAGGTATTGGCAGATCGCGGCCGACTCGGTCATGCGCGTCGCACCGTCGAGCAGCAGCGGCACCGTGCCGAGCGGATTGACCTCCAGATAAGAGCGGTCCCGCGCGCGCGGCGGAAACGGCAGCATGCGCAGTTCGTAGCGCAGGCCCAACTCTTCGAGCATCCAGAGCGGACGAAACGAGCGCGCGCTGACGCAATGAAAAAGCGTGATCATGGGCGAGCCGCCGCTCTCAGGTTTTGAGTCGATAGCCGGTCTTGAAAATCCACGCCACGACCGCCAGGAACACCGCCAGAAACACCAGCGTCATGCCCAGGCTGATGCCGATGCTCACATCGGCGATGCCGTAGAAGCTCCAGCGAAAGCCGCTGATCAGGTAGACCACCGGATTGAGCAGCGCCACGGTGCGCCAGAACGGCGGCAGGATATGGATCGAATAGAAACTGCCGCCCAGGAACGTCAGCGGCGTGATGATCAACAGCGGCACCACCTGCAGTTTCTCGAATCCGTCGGCCCAGATGCCGATGATGAAGCCCAGCAGGCTGAAGGTCACGGCAGTGAGCAGCAGAAACAGCACCATCCACACCGGATGATCGATGCGCAGCGGCACGAACAGCGTGGCGGTCGCCAGGATGATCAACCCCAGGATGATCGACTTGGTCGCGGCCGCCCCCACGTAGCTCACGACGATCTCCAGATACGACACCGGCGCGGAGAGCAATTCATAGATCGTGCCGGTGAACTTCGGAAAATAAATGCCGAACGATGCGTTGGAGACGCTTTGCGTCAACAGCGACAGCATGATCAGGCCCGGCACGATGAACGCGCCGTAACTGATGCCGTCGATCTGCGCGATGCGCGAACCGATGGCCGCGCCGAATACCACGAAATACAGCGAGGTCGAAATCACCGGCGAAATCACGCTTTGCATCAGCGTGCGCCAGGTGCGCGCCATCTCGAACAAATAAATCGCGCGGACTGCATACAGATTCATTGTCCGTCCCTCACTAGGCTGACGAAAATATCTTCCAGCGAACTCTGCGTGGTTTGCAGATCGCGGAACGGAATGCCCGCCTGATTCAGATCCCTGAGCAGCGCCGTGATGTCGTTACCCTCCGTGTGCTCGCCCTGCGTATCGTAGGTGTAAATCAGTTCGCGCCCGTCGCTGGTCAGCTCCAGGTGGTAGCCAGCCAGCGCCGCCGGCACCGCGTCGAGCGGCTGCTGCAGTTGCAGGATCAGTTGCTTCTTGCCGAGCTTGCGCATCAGTTCGGTCTTGTCCTCGACCAGCATGATCTCGCCATTGCTGATCACGCCGATGCGGTCGGCCATTTCCTCGGCTTCGTCGATATAGTGGGTGGTCAGGATGATCGTCACGCCGGAGCCCTGCAGCGTGCGCACCAACTCCCACATGTCGCGCCGCAGCTCGACGTCGACGCCCGCGGTCGGTTCGTCCAGGAACAGCACCCGCGGCTCGTGCGCCAGCGCCTTGGCGATCAGCACGCGCCGCTTCATGCCGCCCGAGAGCGTCATGATCATGTTGTCCTTCTTGTTCCACAGCGACAAATCCCGCAACACCTTTTCGATGTATGCGGGATTGGCGGGCTTGCCGAACAGGCCGCGACTGAACGACACCGTCGCCCACACCGTTTCGAACGCATTGGTGGTGAGTTCCTGCGGCACCAGTCCGATGGTCGCGCGCGCGGCGCGATAGTCGGCAACGATATCGTGCCCGTCGACCACGATGCTGCCCTCGGTCGCGTTGACCAGGCCGCAGACGGTGCCGATCAGCGTGGTTTTGCCGGCGCCGTTGGGGCCCAGCAGCGCGAAAATCTCGCCCCGGCGAATCTCCAGATTGACATGCTTGAGCGCCTGGAAGCCGGTTGCGTAGGTTTTCGACAGATTCTTGATCGAGATGATTGGCTGCATGGACGCGACGATAGCACATGCCGGCGCATCGTTGGAAAACGCCCGCAAAGCCAGTCCTGGCAAAGAATGCACCACGCCGCGACTGATTCGGAGTGCGAGTCCTGGCGTCCGAACCGGCGCGCCTCACGCGAGCCGCGCCGCGCGCACCGCACGCTCCAGATAGTCGGCGAAACGCGCGACGGCCGGCTCGGCCTCGTCCGCGCGGCGCAGCAACAGCACCTGCGACTCGAGCTGATTGCGCGCCAGCGGCCGGTAACACACGCGGTCGTTGCCCACACGCCGCAGGGTGCTGGGCACCAGCGCCACCCCGAGACCGAACTCGACCATGCTGACCACGCTCTGCCACAGGCGCGCCTCATGGCGAATCAACGGGCTGAAGCCGGCCTCGACACACATGGCGATGATCAGGTCGTGATAATGCGGCGACACGCTGCGCGGGAACAGAATGAAAGGCTCGTTGGCCAGCGCGCGCACTTCGATCGTGCGCCGCCTCGCCAGCCGGTGGGCGACCGGCAGGCAGCACACGAACGGCTCGGACAGAATCGGCGCCGACACGACGTCGGGCGGGAAATTGCCCCAATGCGCGTACCCCATGTCGATCTGCATGCGCTGGATCGCCTGAACCTGCTCGCTCGTATTCATTTCCTTCAGGATGATCTCGACGGCGGGATGGTCGGCCTCGAAGCGCTGCATCGCCTGCGGCAGGCCGCGATACAGCATGGCGTTGACGAAGCCGATGCGCAGGCGGCCCGCCAGTCCGTGCGCCGAGCGCACCGTCACGCGCCGCGCCTCGTCGGCCTGCTGCAGCAGTTTGCGCGCCTCGTCGAGCAACACCCGGCCGGCGTTGGTCAGCGCCACCGATTTGTTGGTCCGGCTCAGCAACTGCACGCCCAGCTGCTCCTCGAACTTGCGGATATCGAAGCTCAGCGCCGGCTGAGAAATAAAAAGCCGCTTGGCCGCGCGGCCGAAATGCAGCTCCTCGGCAACCGCCACGAAATAACGCAACTGCTTGAGATCCACGCTTCTCTCCGCCCGGGTTATCGATAAGTTCCATTTATCGTAACGCAAAAATCTTGTATTGGACGCCTATCGTCGCCCCTCCTATGCTGGGCCCACACAGGAGACAAGCGCATGAATTCAACCGACCTCGCGCCAGCGGCCGGCGCCGACAACATACCCGATAGCCGGGGCATCAATTTCTTCGCCAGCGACCCCGGCTTTGCCCGCCTGCTGCGGCATTACCTGGGCGAAGACACCTACCGGCGCATCGAGCCCCAGCTCGTCGCGCTGGGCCAGCGCGCCTCGGACGAACTCGACAGGTGGGCTTCGAACGCCGACCGGCATCCGCCGCAACTGCTGCATCGCACCCGTCGCGGCGAGGCCCTGCAGCGCATCGACAAGCACCCCGACTACGTCGCGCTCGAGCGCGTGGCCTATGCCGAGCTGGGGCTCGCGGCGATGAGCCACGACGGCAGCGCACTGCCGCCGCTGGTCAAGTACGCGCTGACCTTCCTCTTCGTGCAGGCCGAGTTCGGCCTGTGTTGTCCGGTCAGCATGACCGACTCGCTCACCCGCACACTGCGCAAATTCGGCGCGCCGGCACTCGTCGAGCACTTCCTGCCGCGACTCGCCTCGCGCGACTTCGACACGCTGTACCAGGGCGCCATGTTCATGACCGAGCAGGCGGCCGGCTCCGACGTGGCGCAAATCGCCACGCGCGCCGCGCAAGCCGTCGGGCCGGACGGTCAGCCGCAATGGCGTCTGTATGGCGATAAATGGTTCTGCTCGAATGCCGACGCCGATCTCGCGATGGTCCTGGCGCGCCCCGACGACGCGCCGCCGGGCATCAAGGGCCTGGCGCTGTTTCTGCTGCCCAAAACGCTGCCGGACGGCTCGCGCAATCACTATCGCATCGTGCGCTTGAAGGACAAGCTCGGCAGTCGCTCGATGGCCAGCGGAGAAATCATTCTCGACGGCGCCGTGGCCCACCTGATCGGCGAAGTCGGCCGCGGCTTTCACCAGATGGCCGACATGATCAATATGTCGCGCCTGTCCAACGGCGTGCGGGCCGCCGGCCTGATGCGGCGCGCACTCACCGAGGCGCTGCACATCGCACGCCATCGCGAGGCATTCGGCCGCAAGCTGGTCGACATGCCGCTGATGCAGCGGCAGCTCCTGAAAATGCAGTTGCCGGCCGAACAGGCGCGCTCGATGTTCCTGCAGATCGCCTCGATCCTGCCGCGTGCCGACCAGGGCGACACGGAGGCGGGCAAATGCCTGCGCATTCTCACGCCATTGATCAAATTCCGCGCCTGCCGCGATGCCCGGCGCGTCACCGGCGATGCGATGGAGGTGCGCGGCGGCACCGGCTACATCGAGGAATGGAGCGATCCGCGGCTGGTGCGTGACGCTCATCTGGGCTCGATCTGGGAAGGCACCAGCAATATCGTCGCGCTCGACATCGCGCGCGCGACCCAGCGCGACGGCGCGCTCGAACCCCTGCGGGCTCACCTGCTGCGCCTGCTGGACGATGCCGCTGTGCCGGCAGCCAGTGCCGAGCTGCTGCGTACCACCGTCGAGCGCGCCTGCGATGCCATGGCCCGCGTCGCGCAAGCCGGGCAGGACGAGCTGGTGCGGCAGGCCGGCTCGGCGCTGTACCATGCGAGCACCGCCGTGTTCATGGCGCATGAAGCGGTCCACCTGGCGCCCGACTGGCGCCGGCTCGCGCTCAGCCACCTGGTATTGCGCCACAAGCTGCTGCCGGCCGACCCGCTCGAGCCGACCTGCGCGGCGGACCCGGCGGACATACTCGCGGCCGTGGTGCAGGAGCGGGCCGTCACCCTCGCGCAGGCGATGCAATTGCTGCCGGCCAGGAGCGCGCCATGAATTGCGCCACCGCCGCATCCGTTACCGGCGCCCTGCAAGGCATCAAGGTCGTCGACCTGAGCCGCGTGCTGGGAGGCCCTTACTGCACCCAGGCGCTGGCCGACCACGGCGCGCAAGTGATCAAGCTCGAGCCGCCGGCGGGCGACGAAACACGCGGCTGGGGGCCGCCGTTCGTCGACGGCACCGCGTCGTACTTTCTCGGCGCCAATCGCAACAAGCAGGGCATCGCGCTCGACCTGTCGAGCGAAGCGGGGCGCGCCATCCTGTGGCGCCTGCTCGAAGATGCCGACGTGCTGATCGAAAATTTCAAGCCGGGAACGCTGGCGCGCTGGGGCATGGACTATCAGCGCGACTTGCGGCCCCGCCTGCCGCGGCTGATTCATTGCGCGATCACCGGCTTCGGCGCCGACGGGCCGCTCGGCGGCCTGCCGGGCTACGACGCGGTGATTCAGGCGATGGCCGGCTTGATGAGCGTCAACGGCGAACGAGACGGCGGCGCGCTGCGCATCGGACTGCCAATCGTCGACATGGTCACCGGCCTGAACGCCATGGCCGGCATTTTGCTCGCGCTGGCCGAGCGCGAGCGCAGCGGGCAGGGGCAATCGGTGGACGTGACGCTGTACGACTGCGGCGTCTCGCTGCTGCATCCGCATCTGCCGAACTACTTCGGCTCGGGCCGGACGCCGCAGCGCAGCGGCAACGCGCATCCGAACATTGCGCCGTACGACAGCTACCGCTGCGCCGACGCGCCGATCTTCCTGGCGATCGGCAACGATCGCCAATTCGCCAAACTGTGCGATCACCTCGGCGCGCCCGAGCTCGCATGCGAGCCGCGCTTTCTCGACAATCGCAGCCGCTGCGCACACCGCGCCGAACTGAAGGCCGCGCTCGAGTCGCTGCTGAGCGGGCATGCGTGCGAGCCGCTGGCGCACGCGCTGATGGCCGCCGGCGTGCCGTGCGGGCCGGTGCGCACGGTCGACGCGGTGGCTCGGCATGCGCACACCGCGCACCGCGACATGGTGGTCGAGATC
>JAGXBI010000300.1 GCA_018971155.1 Burkholderiales bacterium | reverse complement strand
GATCTGTCGACCTATGGCTTCCTGGGGTATCCGGTGCTGATGTCTGCCGACATCCTTCTCTATCGCGCGGTGCATGTGCCGGTGGGCGAGGACCAGGTGCCTCACGTCGAGATGACGCGTGAAATCGCGCGGCGCTTCAACTACTTGTATGGCCGCGAGCAGGGTTTCGAGGAGAAGTCGCTCGAAGCCGCGAAGAAGTTGGGCAGCAAGCGGGCCAAGCTCTATCTCGAGTTGCGCACCGCCTATCAGGAACAGGGCAATGACGAGGCGCTGGAGCAGGCGCAGGCGTTGCTGTCGGAATCGCAATCGCTGAGCATGGGGGATCGTGAACGTTTGTTCGGCTACCTGGAAGGCGCTCGCAAGCTGATCCTGGCCGAGCCGCAGGCGCTGCTGACGAAAGCCTCGCGGATGCCGGGACTGGACGGGCAGAAGATGTCGAAGTCGTACGGCAACACCATCGGCTTGCGCGAGGACAAGGAAACCATCACGAAGAAGGTTCGCACGATGCCGACCGATCCGGCGCGCGTGCGGCGCACCGATCCAGGGGACCCGGACAAATGCCCGGTGTGGCAACTGCACCAGGTTTATTCCGACGAAGCGACGCGCGCCTGGGCCGACAAGGGCTGTCGCAGCGCCGGCATCGGCTGTCTGGAGTGCAAGCAGCCGGTGATCGACGGCATTCTGCGTGAACAGCAACCGATGCTCGAGCGCGCGCAGAAGTACATGGACGATCCGACCTTGTTGCGGGCGATTGTCGCCGACGGGTGCGACAAGGCGCGCCGGTCCGCGCAGGAGATCATGCGCGACGTTCGCGAGGCCATGGGCCTGTCGTATTCCTGACATGCCCGCCAGCGCTACCTCCGCTACACCGACGACGATGACGGCCGATCCTTCCGCGTGGATCGTCAGATGGGCGCATGCGGTACCGGCCGGCGGTCATGTCCTGGACGTGGCGTGCGGCCGAGGACGGCATGCGGGGTATTTCGCGGCGCTGGGCCACTCGGTGACCGCGGTCGATCGCGACGCCGCGGCACTCGCGGAGTTGCCCGCCGCGATCAGCACCGTCTGCGCCGATATCGAGTCGGCGGACTGGCCGCTGGACCCTGCGATGCAGTTCGACGCTGTGCTCGTCACGAACTATCTGTTCCGTCCCCTGCTGCCGCGTCTGGTCGATTGCGTCGCCCCTGGCGGCGTGCTGCTGTATGAGACGTTCGCGGTGGGCAACGAGCGGTTCGGCCGGCCGTCCAATCCCGATTTTCTGTTGCGGCCCGGTGAACTGCTCGCGGCGGTCGACGGCAAATTGCGGGTCATCGCCTACGAGGATGGACGCATTGAAACGCCGCGCCAGGCCTGCGTGCAGCGCATCTGCGCGGCGAATCCATCGAGCGCGGACGCATGCCGCTACGAGCTGCGTCCGTAATCCGCTACAATCTGCATTTCTCGCCTGTTTTTTCAGATAAATCATGACTACCGCCAGACCCATTCGAGGAAGCATCGTCGCCATCGCCACGCCGATGAAGGACGACCAGGACGCAAGCCTGGATCGTGACGCGCTGCGAAAACTGATCGACTGGCACATCGCCGAAGGTACCGACGGTATCGTGATCGTCGGCACCTCGGGCGAGTCGCCGACGGTCTCCGTCGAGGAGCACTGCGAGCTGGTCAAACTGGCGGTAGACCAGGCCGCCAAGCGCGTGCCGATCATTGCCGGCACCGGGGGCAATTCGACGGCCGAGGCAATCGAGCTGACCGAATACGCTCGCAAGGTCGGCGCCGATGCCACCCTGCAAGTCGTCCCTTACTACAACAAGCCGACCCAGGAAGGCATGTATCGGCATTTCCGCGCGATCGCGGAGCACGTCGACCTGCCGGTGATTCTCTACAACGTCCCGGGTCGGACGGTCGCCGACGCGAGCAACGAGACTCTGTTGCGTCTGGCTCAGGTGCCGGGCATCATCGGCGTCAAGGACGCTACCGGCAATGTCGACCGTGGCGCCCAACTGATCAAGGACGCCCCCGAACATTTCGCTGTGTACAGCGGCGATGATTTGACGGCCGTCATGCTGATGCTCATGGGCGGCAAGGGCAATATTTCTGTCACTGCCAATGTGGCGCCGCGCGCGATGCACGAATTATGCGAGGCCGCGATGCGCGGCGACGCGAAGGCGGCGCGCGAGATGCATTTCAGGTTGCTGAACCTGCATCGCGCCATGTTTGTCGAACCCAACCCCATTCCCGTGAAATGGGCGCTTCAACAAATGGGTAAAATCCAGGGCGGTATCCGGTTACCGCTCACTCCTCTGGCCAAACCGTATCACGACGCGGTGCTAACGGCACTGCGCGAGAGCGCTGTTCTGTCCTGATCCATAAGCGGCCTTGCTCAATCTCTCTTAGCGACTCATGAAACGAATCGTCCGTCTTTCCGTTGTCCGGCCTGTGTTGACGTGGGCCGCCTTTGCCGCCGTAGCGCTTGTCGCCGGGTGCAGTTCGCTTAACTCTGCACTGCAGTCCGATCGAGTCGAGTACAAGTCCGCCGAGACCGGCCCATCGCTGGCGGTGCCTCCGGATCTGTCATCGTTGGCCGCGACGCCGGCTGCCCCGATTGGTGGGGCAACCTCGCTGTCGAGCTACGAGAAAAAGGAAAAGGTTGTGGCCGCACAGCCGAAAGTGCAGGTATTGCCTGAAGTGCCCGGTATGAAGGTCATGCGCGATGGCAACGAGCGTTGGCTGGTGGTCCACCAGGCGCCGGGCGATTTGTGGCCGACGCTTCGCCAGTTCTGGCAGGAGCAAGGTTTCGTGCTGACCCTCGATTCGCCGGATACCGGTGTGATGGAAACCGGCTGGGAAGAAAACCGGGCCAAGATCCCCCAGGATTTCATCCGTAACCTGCTGGGCAAGGTGATCGATGGCTTGTATTCGACGGGCGTACGCGATCGTTTCCGTACGCGCGTCGAGCGTGGCCCGGACGGAACGACCGATGTGTTCATCACCCACAGTCGAATGGTCGAGGTTTACACGAACTCCCAGAAAGACACGACGAAGTGGGAGCCGGCGCCGAGCGATCCTGGCCTCGAAGCGATTTTCCTGACCAAGCTGATGCAGCGTCTGGGCGCGACCGCCGAAGCCGCCAAGAGCGAGGTGCAAGCCGCCGCGCCGGCCGCACCCGCGACGCGTGTGATCAATGCGGCTGACAAAACGTATCTGGATATCAACGAGCCGTATGATCGCGCATGGGTCCGCGTCGGCGTAGCGTTGGATCGGGCCAATTTCACGGTGACCAGCAGCGATCGCCAAAAAGGTCTCTATCAGGTCCGCTATGTCGATCCTGCCGCGTTGCGCAAGGACAATGGCTTCTTCTACAGTCTGTTTCACTCGAAGCAGATTCAGGCAAGCAAGGAACCGCGGCAATACAATGTCAATGTGCGCGGCGAGAGCAACGATCAGACCCGCGTCTACGTGCTCGATCCGAACGGCAATATCGATACGTCGGATATCGCGAAAAATATCATTGGCGTCCTGAGCGCTCAGCTGCAGTAAGGCGAACCGTGCGGTTCGCCAGTCTGGGTAGCGGTAGCGAAGGCAACGCCCTGGTGGTCGAGGCGTGCGATGGCGTCTCGACCACTCGCGTAATGCTCGACTGTGGTTTTTCCGTGCGTGAGGCCGAGCGACGCTTGGCGAGGTTGGCGTTGAGCGCGGATTCGCTCGACGCCATTTTCGTAACTCACGAACATGCCGACCACATTGGCGGTGCCGCCGCGCTGGCGCGCAAATACCGCATTCCGATTTATACGAGTTGGGGCACAGGGCAAGCCAGCTCGCTCGCCCCGGACCTGCAGGTCGGCTGGTGCCGGTCAGAACAGCCCGTGGTCGTTGGCGCGCTTCAGGCGCTACCCTACACGGTTCCGCACGACGCGCGCGAGCCGCTCCAGTTTGTATTTTCGGATGGCCGCAATCGGCTTGGCGTATTGACCGATGCCGGCAGCGCGACGCCTCATCTGATCGACGTGCTGGGTGGCTGCAGTGCTCTGGTGCTCGAGTGCAACCATGATCGCGAGATGCTGGCGGGCAGCAAGTACCCGCCGTCGCTCAAAGCGCGCATTGGTGGGGACTATGGGCATTTGGCCAATGATAGTGCGGCGAACATTTTGCGATCCGTCGAGCGCAGTCGTCTCAAGTGCATCGTCGCTGCTCATCTGAGCCAACAAAATAACTCGCCGATGCTGGCTCGCATGGCCTTGGCCGAGGCGATCGATGCGGCACCGGACGAAATCCTCGTCGCTACGCAGGAGGAAGGCGTCGGCTGGCAGGACGCGTGAAATTCGCGATGGATCCCAACACAAAAGAATCGATGATCCAATAGAAATAAAAAAAGCCGGCCTAGGCCTAATGCCGTTCAGTTAAGGTCTTTTTGTAGGTACCGAACGGTGTAGCGGAGGGGTCGCGATTTGACGACCCGATCGCATTTGCGGTCGGGTCGTTTTTCGTTGGTGAGCCGCTTGAGGTGCTCACGCAGCCGTTTAAGAAC
>JAGXBI010000299.1 GCA_018971155.1 Burkholderiales bacterium | reverse complement strand
GTCGGCATCGAAGCGCTCGTCGTCGTTTTGCGCGGTCGGGTCCTCGGCTTCCTTGATCACGTCGAGCGGCGCGACGCGCTTGATCGTCAGCGACGGCGTCAGCACGAACGAGATGCGGTCGGCCCAGGTCAGCGCCAGCCGCACGCATTGTTTGCCTGCCTCGATATGCCGCCGCACTTCGGCATCGTCGAGCGTTTGACCCACATAGCGCACCGTCGCGTTGCCGTCGCCGCTGGCGCGCAGCTCGGCGTCCTGATCGATGGTGAAATTGCCCGGCACCTCGCTGGCGAGCAGCCAGTTGGTCATGGCCGCGACCGGCGAGTGCGCCACGCTCACATTGGCCAGCGGCAACTGATTGACAGATTTGATCAGCAGACTGCGTACGTCATCGGCTACCGTTTGCGAGGCGGCATCGATGACCAGCCAGCCGTTGGCCGTGTCGATCCAGACGCGCGTGTCGCGCCGGATACTGAAGGCGCGCGGCAGCAATTCGTCCGTGACCTGTTCCTTGAGTTCGCGCATTTGCTTGCGCCCGGGCTTGAAGCCCTGCTGCTCTTCGAGCTCCTGCGCGCGCGCCTTGGTCACCTGGTTGATGACGGAGGCCGGCAGCAGCTTCTTTTCGGCACGAAACGTCAGCAGCATTTGCCGGTTGCGCGCATAGACAAGCTCGCCGTTATCGCGCGGCGAGGCCCAGCCCTGGCTTTGCATCGCGACACTGCCGCCGGGCTCGAAGGCATGCGGTGCCAGCCATTGTTCCATCTGCTCGGGCGTGACGTTCCACGGCGCTGGCAAACGATGAATCTGGAGATTTTTGAACCACATAGGAAAGAGATAAGGGCGAAGGCAAAGCGATGCATTCTATACGATGGCGTGTCGCGCGGGTCGGACATTGGCCGCGGGCATTTTTCCCGCTGCGCGATATTTGCGCGAACCGGCGACTGACGAGCGTGTCTGCTCAGAGGTAAGATTACCCACACAAGGCAGTCGAGAGATCCGACAGCGCGTTTGCCACAGCGCGACGCGATCATCCCCCCGGAGAGTGACAATGCACACACACGCTGCACGACCTTGGTTCGAATCACACGCGGCGCGCCGCCGCGTCGCGAGGGGATGGCGATGATCCGGCCCCCGCGTCATACCCGTATCGGCCTGGCGCTGGGCGGTGGCGCCGCCCGGGGCTGGGCCCATATCGGCGCGATCCGCGCCTTGCACGATGCTGGCGTGAAGCCCGATGTGGTGTGCGGCACATCGATCGGCGCGCTGATCGGCGCAGTGTATGCCAATGGTGAACTCGACTGGCTCGAGCAGTGGGCGTCGCGCCTGACGTGGCAGACGGTGGTGCGGCTGCTCGACTTGCGTATTTCCGGCGGGTTTCTCGGCGGCAAGAAAGTCATCCGCCTGTTCGAGGATCAATTCGAGGGCCGAACCATCGACCAGTTGAACATGCCATACGCTGCCGTGGCCACCGAGCTCGACTCGGGTCGCGAGATCTGGTTGCAGGAGGGCAGCATCGTCGATGCGGTGCGGGCGTCGATCGCGATCCCGGGCATTTTCACGCCGGTCTGGCACGATGGCATCTGGCTGGTCGACGGCAGCCTGTCGAACCCGGTGCCGGTGTCGACCGCGCGTGCGATGCGCGCGGATTGCATCATCGCGGTCGATCTGAACAACGATATCCTCAACGGGCGAGACTTCGGCGGCGCGGTGCCCGACAGCCTCAATCCCGATGGCGCGTCCCAGTCGGAGGCGCGCGTGCCGGCCGTGCCGGCGAGCCTGCGCCGCAACGGCAAGCCATGGCCGAGCTGGCTCGCGCCGGATCGCAGCCGCGTGAGCGACGACGTGCACACTCCGCCGGCGCCGAGCGCGCGCATGCCGTCGATGTTCAGTTCGATCGCGCAAAGCATCGATATCATGCAGGTGCGCATCACGCGCAGCCGCCTGGCGGGCGAGCCGGCCGACATCCTGATCCAGCCCCGCCTGGGTGGCCTGGGAATCTTCGATTTTCACCGCGCCGAACCGACCATCGCCGAAGGTTATGCGGCCGTCGAGCGCATGATGCCGGCCATTCGCGCCCGCCTGGGCCTGGGCTGAGCGCGCCGGGCGCTCTGCCGGTCGGGCGCCCGCAACGGATTTCACGTCGCCGGTGCGATCAGGGCCGGGCGCCGCGGCGCTACTTTTGGTCACGTCAGGAACGAGGGCATCATGGACGCAAACACCGCACTGGCGGCGCTCTGGTCGAAGGGTGGGGGCGAGCCCGATGCGCTCGACATGCTGCGTATTACCGATCTGGCAAGCCCGTTGCCGTCGGTGTTCCGGGTGGGCGCGATCGCCGCTGCGAGCATCGGGTTGCAGGCGCTGGCCGCCGCGCAGATATGGCGGCAGCGCACCGGCCGGCCGCAGCAGGTCGAGGTCAGTGGCCGGCGCGCGCTGGCGATGTTTCGCAGCGAGCGCTATCTGCGCGTCGACGGGCGGGCGCCGGCCGAGTTGCGCTCGCCGATCACCGGCTACTTCGAGGCGGGCGACGGTCGCTGGATTCAACTTCACGCCAATTTTCCGCATCATCTCGCCGGTATTTTGCGCGTGCTGGGGTGCGATGGCGACCATGCCGCGGTCGCTCGGGCGGTCGCGCGCTGGCAGGCCGCCGAGCTCGACCAGCGTCTGGCCGACGCCGGACAATGCGCGGCGCTGGTTCGTACGCCCGACGAGTGGCAGGCGCACCCTCAGGCCGCGGCGATTGCTTCATTGCCGCTGTTTGAAATCATCCGCATCGGCGACGCGCCACCCGAGCCGATTGGGCGAGGCGTGGCCGCGCGGCAACCCCTGAGCGGCGTGCGCATGCTCGACCTGTCGCGTGTCATTGCGGCGCCGGTGGCCGGGCGTACCTTCGCCCAGCACGGCGCGCAGGTGCTGGCGATTGGCGCCGCGCATCTGCCGAATCTGCTGCCGCTGGTGATCGACAACGGGCGGGGCAAGCGCAGCGCGCATCTCGACCTGAGGACGCCGCGCGAACGTGAAGTCTTGCTGAATTTGGTAAAGGAGGGCGATGTTTTTCTGCAGGCTTACCGGCCCGGCGCGCTGGCCGCGTATGGCCTGTCACCCGAGGCGCTGTGCCGGTTGCGCCCCGGGTTGGTGCAGGTGACATTGTCGGCCTACGGGCATATCGGGCCGTGGGCGCAACGGCGCGGCTTCGACAGTCTGGTGCAATCGGCCACCGGTATCGCATGGCAGGAGGGGCAGGCAGCCGGACTGGCGGGGCCCGGCAGATTGCCGTGCCAGGCGCTTGATCATGCGACGGGATTTCTCGCGGCTTTCGGTGCGATGATGGCGCTGCGGCGGCGCGAGCAGGAGGGCGGCAGCTGGTTGGTGCGCGTGTCGCTCGCGCAGACCGGGCGCTGGCTGCAGTCGCTCGGTGCGTTGCCGAACGGGCTTGCCGCCACGGAGCTCGGCGACGCTGAGGTAGCGCCATGGCTGCAGACGATCGACTCGCCGTTTGGCCGCGTGCGTGCGGTGGCGCCGGTCGAGCGGATGTCGCTGACGCCACCCCGTTTCGACATGCCGCCGGTGCCGCTGGGCACGCACGCGCCGGCGTGGCTCGATGCGAGCGAGCCTTGAGCGATTGAGCGCTAGCGGCGCGCCTCGGTCATGATGCGGATGGCCAGGCCGGCCAGAACCGTGCCCATCAGCCAGCGCTGCGCGATCAGCCAGAGCGGGCGCCCGGCCAGGAACACGGCGATCGAACCGGCCATCATCGATGCGGCGGCATTGACCGTGACGCTGCACAGAATCTGCGTGAAGCCCAGCGCCAGCGACTGTACCAGCACGCTACCGTGGCTGGGGTCGATGAATTGCGGCAGCAACGACAGATACAGGATCGCAATTTTCGGGTTGAACAGGCTGGTGACGAAGCCCATCACGAAAAGCTTTCGTGGACGATCCTGCGGCAGGTCGCGCACCTGGAAGGGCGATTTGCCGCCGGGTTTGAGCGCTTGCCAGGCGAGGTAGAGCAAATAGAGCGCACCGCCGTAGCGTAGGGCGTCGTAAGCGAAGGGGACGGCCATGAGCAGCGCGGTGATGCCGAACGCCGCGCACAGCAGGTAGATAACGAAGCCGAGCGCGACGCCGGCAAGCGACACCAGGCCTGCCTTCGGCCCCTGGCAGATCGAGCGCGAGATGAGATAGATCATGTTGGGCCCGGGCGTCAAGGCCATGCCCAGGGCCACGAGCCCGAAAGCGATCAGGTGGGACAATGTCGGCATCGCATATCTCCAGGATGGGGCGGCCTCGGCGAGCGCCCGGTCACACGACTTCACGGCATTCCAGTTCGCGGGCTGGACATCGCCTCGCCACCGCGCACCGCTCACCGCTCACGCGCAGCCTCGATTATTCCATGGCGTGTCCGACGTCTCCCGGAACAGTTGCGAACAAAACGCCGGGCCAGTTTCCGCTCCGCCCCCAGGCCAGTTGCCGGCGAACCCGCAATCGCGCATGGGCATCGAATCGTTGGCGAGGCTTGGTTTTGCTTCGTGGCCGATCTACACTGCGGGA
>JAGXBI010000298.1 GCA_018971155.1 Burkholderiales bacterium | reverse complement strand
GTGCCGAGCGCGACCGGAAACGACAGCGTCGCCAGGTGCGACAGGCGCGACGTATCGCCAGCCGCCCGGTCGGGCGTGGCGGCGAATGCGCGACGCAGCGGCCAGGCCGCAACGACCACCACGCCCACCCACACGCTGATCGCCAGCAAGTGCACGGTTTGCACCAGTTCGGCGGCAGAGAAGTTGCCACCGTCTGCTGCGTGCGAGGTGCCGGCGTGAGCATATGCCATCGCTGTCAACGCCATCACGACCAATAAGTTCGCGATCGCATCGGCAAGCCGGTTGCGAGCCGCCATCGATGAGACGATCCATGCCGCCAGGCCGGCAGCCACGCCAATGAGCCACATCGCGCCGTAGTGCGAGGCGCTGAGCACCACTGGCATCTCGGCGAGCGCCGAGCTTAAGGGCAAGCCCGACATTGCGCTGGTCTGCAGCGGCAAATAAATTGCTTGCAGCACCAGCCACGCAAGCGACGCCGCCGCGCTCACGCGCCATCGCGCCGGGCCGCCCAGACCGAGCACGACGGCGCCCACGGCCAGCGCGAACGCGAGATCGGCACCCGCAGCGACCGCGATTTGCGCGCAGCCCAGCAGTGTCATATCGTGCAGCACGTTACTTCACGCTGAACGAATATTCGCCATGCGTTCGGTGGCCGTCCAATGCCACGGCCGCCCAATGGGCCGTGTAGCGTCCCGGCGACAGCGCCGGTAGCGAGAGCGTCATGAGCTTGTGGTTGTGGGCGGCTACCTGTGACTTGTTCTTGGTCACTGGTTGCCCCTTGGCATTGGTCACGGTGAGCGTGCTGAAAGCGGGTTCCAGCGGATCGTCGAAGGTGATGCTGACTTGCTGGGGGGCGGCCACGGTCGCGTTCGGCGCGGGGACTTCCTTCTGCGGCATGGCGTGGGCAAAGGCGCTGCCGGTAAATGCAACAGTGGCAATGAAGGCGGCCAGCGGCGCCAGGCAACGGTACCAGCGGTAATTGAGTTGATTCATGATGAACTCCTGAGTGACAAAAAGTGCGACCGGCCGATCATCGTCGGCGCCGCATCGTCAAGGAAATATGGGTATCGCCGCGCGCCTGCGCCGTGCACGTTGGCACGTCGGGACGCGAAGCGTGTGGTGTGCCGCGATACGCGGCGGCATTTCGGATCAGGAAAAAAACGGCGGCGCGCGCGGTTGAGCGTGGGCGTGACGGGGTGTGCGCTCGGCCCCGTCGAGACGTTTGGCGTTGACAATCTGCAACGTCCAGACCGTGGCGGCAAACGCAACCGGGCGGGCAAGCGGCAATGCCGGCAAGTGGGCCAGCAGGTTACAGTAGCCACATACTTGGCAGTCCGCCAGGCCGGCCCCGGGCACGCGCTTGCCGTGCCCGCTCTCGCCGGCTTTTCTGGGGGCGGACTGCGCCGAGCACGACGCGCTTGCCAGGATTTCCGTGAGCGCGCTCGATGCGCGGTTCGCGGCGAGCACGTGCGAAATCTCCGGGGCGAGCATCGCCATCAGGATTGAAAACAATCCCAATACGACTCCAAGCTTGCGGTGAAAACGGCTGAGCATCGGCCAGTGCGTGTCAATAACGAACGATCCGGCGCGATCATAGCACGCGGTTTTTGCTCGTCAGGACGGTATGACGGTGGGTTGCGCCAAGCCGGGCAATGCCGCCAGATGAGCGGATGCGGCTACATTCAGGCGCAACGCACCGATGCTGCGCGCCTTGCCTGGCATCGGAGAGCGGCGATTTTTTGTAATCTGCGGCGGATTGCCGCAGCGAGAGAATGGGGAATGTCAGAGCGGCGGGACGTCGCCGACCGCGCGTCTGGCATGGCCAATCCGGGCGCAAAAAACGAAAGGGGTTCACATCGCTGTGAACCCCTTCGAGATTTGGTGGCGAATCAGGGACTCGAACCCCGGACCTGCGGATTATGATTCCGTCGCTCTAACCAACTGAGCTAATTCGCCGTAGACGGGCGATTATAAGAAGGCGGCCTGGCAAAGTCAACAACCAAATGCGGCTTTCTCAGGCCGGCTTTGCCCGGGCGATTCTCCCGGGCTTGCGCGCTAATCCTGGGCGTAGATATCGGTGTTTTTGGTTTCCTTGATGAACAGCGTTCCGATCACGAAGGTGACCAGCGCAATGATGATCGGGTACCACAGCCCGGAATAGATGTCGCCGCGCGCCGCGACGATGGCAAACGCGGTGGCGGGCAGAAAGCCGCCGAACCAGCCGTTGCCGATGTGGTAGGGCAGCGACATCGACGTATAGCGGATGCGGGTGGGGAACATCTCGACCAGCATCGCGGCGATCGGGCCGTAGACCATCGTCACGAAAATCACCAGGATGGCCAGGATCGCGACGATCATCGGCTTGTTCATCTGGGCCGGGTCGGCTTTGGGCGGATAGCCATCCGCTTTCAGCGTCGAGGTCATCGCCTGGTCGAACTCTTTCGCCTTGGCTTTGGCGTCGGCGTCCTTGCCGTTATACGCGGTGATGATCTTGTCGCCGATCTTCACCTGCGCAATGCTGCCGGCCGGCGCGGCCTCGTTGCTGTAGTTCAGCCCGGCTTTGGCGAGGGTGCTCTTGGCGATATCGCAGGAACTGGTGAATTTGGAAGTGCCGACCGGATTGAACTGGAACGAGCATTCGCCGGGATCGGCGATCACGGTGATCGGCGCGCGCGCCAACGCCGCTTCCAGCGCCGGATTGGCGTAATGGGTGAGCGCCTTGAAGAGCGGAAAGTAGGTGAGCGCGGCGATCAGGCAGCCGGTCATGATGATCGGCTTGCGCCCGATACGATCCGACAGTGCGCCGAACACAATGAAAAACGGCGTGCCGATGAGCAACCCCAGCGCGATCAGGATGTTGGCGGTATTGCCGTCGACCTTGAGCGTTTGCGTCATGAAAAAGAGCGCATAGAACTGCCCCGTGTACCACACCACGGCTTGTCCGGCGGTCAGGCCGATCAGCGCGAGGATGACGATTTTCAGGTTTTTCCATTGGCCGAACGATTCGGTCAACGGCGCCTTGGAGGTCTTGCCTTCTTCCTTCATGCGCTTGAAGGCAGGCGACTCGTTCAATTGCAAGCGGATCCAGAGCGAGACGGCCAGCAGCACGATCGACAGCACGAACGGCACGCGCCAGCCCCAGGCGCCGAACGCATCCTCGCCGAGCACGGTGCGGGTGCCGAGGATGACCAGCAGGGAGAGAAACAGGCCGAGCGTCGCGGTGGTTTGAATCCACGCGGTGTAGGCGCCGCGGCGACCCGCCGGGGCGTGCTCGGCGACGTAAGTGGCGGCGCCGCCATATTCGCCGCCGAGCGCCAGGCCCTGCAGCAGGCGCATGCCGATGAAAATGACCGGGGCGGCAATGCCCCATGACGCATAGCCGGGCAACAGGCCGACCACCAGCGTCGAGAGGCCCATCAGCGTGATGGTGACCAGGAACGTATATTTGCGGCCGACCAGATCGCCCAGGCGGCCGAACACGAGCGCGCCGAATGGCCGCACCGCGAAGCCGGCGGCGAACGACAGCAGCGTGAAAATGAAAGCCGCCGTCGGATTGATCCCCGAGAAGAAATGCTTGCTGATATACGCGGCCAGCGAGCCGGCGAGATAGAAGTCGTACCATTCGAACACGGTGCCGAGCGACGAGGCGAAAATGACTTTGCGTTCCTCGCGTGTCATCGGCGCGCGGGCAGCGGCAAGGGTGGCGGTTGCCATGAGGTTGTCTCCAGATATATTTATTTATGGATATGAATCGACGATCAAGCCGTCCCGTCGATTATTGGCTGGCAACCTTACCGGGCGCTGACGTGAAACTGACGCAAAACTGACGATGCGCCAAAGACGAAAAGTACTGGGGGTGCCGGCTACGACGGCACGGCGGGCGGGGACGTCGTCGGTGCCGGAGCGAGCGGCAGGCTCACGCGTATGAGCGTGCCGCTCGTCGTGCCCGGGTGGGGCGAGTGTGGCTCGGCAATGACGATGTCGCCACGATGAATCTGAACGATCTCGCGCACGATGGCCAGCCCCAGGCCGCTGCCGTCGCTGCCGCTGCCGAGAATCCGATAAAAGCGCTCGAACACGTGTTCGCGTTCGGCAATCGGGATGCCGGGGCCGGTATCCTCGACTTCGATGAGCACGGACTCGCCGTCGGCAGCCGGACGCAGGCGCACGGTTACGCTGCCGCCCACGGGGGTATAGCGAATCGCGTTGTCGATCAGGTTATTCAGCATCTCGCGCAGCATCAGCGCATGACCGGTCAGCGTCAGCGGCTGGGCCGGCGCCTCATAGCCGAGGTCGATCTGCCGCGCGCGGGCGGCCTCAAACCAATTCTGTACCGCGTTGCGTGTGAGCGCGTCGAGCGGGATGGCACTGAAGGCCGACGGATCGCGCGCGCTGTTTTCCGTGCGGGCCAGGGCCAGCAACTGATTGGCCAGGCGCGCGGCCTGCTCCGAACTGGCCGCGATTTGCGACAGCGAGCGCCGCAATTCGTCAGGCGAGAGCTGGCGCAGGGCGAGCTCTGCCTGGGTGCGCAATCCGGCCAGCGGCGTCTTTAGCTGATGAGCGGCAT
>JAGXBI010000297.1 GCA_018971155.1 Burkholderiales bacterium | reverse complement strand
TCCAGAGCAGGCACGACGGGGCGCCATGATTATCACTTCGCTGTTGGACACCGATCTGTACAAGTTCACCATGATGCAGGTGGTGCTGCATCACTTCCCTGCGGCCCAGGTGGAGTATCGCTTCAAATGCCGCACGGAGGGCGTCGACCTGGTGCCCTACATCGACGAAATTCGCGACGAAATCAGGCAGCTATGCGGATTGCGCTTTAGCGATTCGGAACTGGAATACCTGCGCCAGATGCGCTTTATAAAAAGCGATTTCATCGATTTCCTCGATCTGTTTCATCTCAACGAAAAGTACGTCCAGATAATGCCGTCGTCCAAGGGCAACGGCGAGATCGAGATCGTCTTTCGCGGCCCCTGGCTGTATACGATTCTGTTCGAGATCCCGGTGCTGGCGATCGTCAACGAAGTGTATTTCCGCAATACCCAGCGGCAACCGGCCTATGACGAGGGGCGCGAGCGGCTGCGCGAAAAAATCGGACTGCTGTCGGGGCGGCAGGGCTTCGAGGATTGCAAGATCGCCGATTACGGCACGCGGCGGCGCTTTTCGCGCGAGTGGCACGAGGAGGTCATCCTCACCCTCAAGCGCCAGCTCGGCGAGCAGTTCGCCGGCACCAGCAACGTGTATTACGCGCTCAAGCACGGATTGACGCCGTTGGGCACGATGGCGCACGAGTATCTGCAGGCCTGCCAGGCGCTGGGCCCGCGCTTGCGAGACTCGCAGATCTTCGGCTTCGAGATGTGGGCCAAGGAATACCGGGGCGACCTGGGGATTGCGCTGTCCGACGTGTACGGCATGAAAGCGTTTTTGCGCGACTTCGATATGTATTTCTGCAAGCTGTTCGACGGCGCGCGGCATGACTCGGGCGATCCGTTCGAATGGGGCGAGCGGCTGCTCCAGCATTATCAGGACAACCGCGTGGATGCTCGCACCAAGACCATGATTTTCAGCGACGGTCTCGACATTCCCAAGGTGATCCAGCTCTACGAACGCTTTCGTGACCGTTGCCGGCTGGCGTTCGGAGTCGGCACGAATTTGACCAACGATCTTGGCTATCAGCCCCTGCAGATCGTCATCAAGATGGTTCGCTGCAATGGGCAGCCGGTGGCCAAGCTGACCGACTCGCCGGGCAAGAACATGTGCGAGGACGAGGCTTACCTGGCCTACCTGCGGCAAGTCTTCGAGATTGCGCCGGCACCGGCGCAATGACGCTGGCCCGCGATTTGCCGGGGCCCGCGGGCCGCTATAATCGGGTCTCAAGCCCGCGATACTTCAGGAAGGACATATGGACACTTCGGCTGCTCGCCAACGCATTCTTGCCCGCATTCGCAGCGCTCAGCAGCGCCCCGCCGAGGTGACCCAGGCCGAAAGAGACGCGGCCGAGGATTATCTGCAGCGCCACCCGGAAGGCCCGCGCCCCGCGCTGCCGGTCGAGCGCGTGGGTCGCTTCGTCGAGCAGGCGCAGGCGCTGTCGACCACGGTACAAGCACTGGGCGCCATGGCGGAAGTACCGTCGGCCGTGGCCGCCTATTTGCGCGAACTGAATTTGCCGGCGCAGGCGATTGCGTGGAATACGCTGCGCGATCTGTCGTGGCAGGCCGCCGGCTGCCAGGTCGAATTTCGCCCGCCGCGCGACGCCGATCTGGTCGGCATCACGGGCTGCTTTTGCGCAGTCGCCGAGACCGGCGCACTGGTGCTGGCTTCCGGCCCCGATACGTTCGCCTCGGCGGGGTTGCTGCCCGAAACGCATATCGCCATCGTGCCGGTATCGCGCATCGTCGACGCGCACGAGGATGCCTTCAACCTGGTGCGCCGCGAACTTGGGCAATTGCCCAGAGCGCTCAATATCATTGCCGGACCGTCGCGCACCGGCGATATCGAGCAGACGATCATTCTGGGCGCGCATGGTCCTTATCGGGTGCACGTGTTGCTGGTCAATGACGCCTGAGTGCTGAGTGACGTCTGATTTGCGCGGAGGGCGGGCACTTTGCCTGGCCGCGCGGATCGAATAGCCCCGTCGTCACAAAAACCGATACAGGGACTGCATGAATAAGATCGCGCTGCGAGCATTTTTCGGACTTTTCTTATTTCTTCCGGTGGTCGCTCGTGCTGCCGATTTCGATGCGGCGGCGCTTTCCGCCTGGTGGGGCATTCCCTTTGCGGGCATCCTGCTGTCGATTGCCCTGTTTCCGCTGCTCGCTCCGGCATTCTGGCATCACCATTTCGGCAAGATCTCGGCGGTTTGGGCGCTGGCGTTTTTGCTGCCGTTCGCCGCGGTTCACGGTGTTGGCGCCGCATGGCATGGCCTGGTGCACGCGCTGGTTGCCGAATATATTCCGTTCATTGTGCTGCTGGCGTCGCTGTTTACCGTGGCCGGTGGAATCTGCGTGCGCGGCAATCTGCACGGCACGCCGCGCCTGAACACAGGGCTGCTGGCACTGGGCACCGTACTGGCCAGCATCATGGGAACCACCGGCGCGGCAATGCTGCTGATCCGTCCGTTGCTGCGGGCCAACGACAACCGCAAGCATGTCGTGCATGTCGTGGTGTTCTTCATTTTTTTGGTCGCCAATGCCGGCGGTTCGCTCACGCCGCTGGGTGATCCGCCGCTATTTCTCGGATTCCTCCAGGGCGTGGACTTCTTCTGGACTGCGATTCATCTGTGGCCGGAAACACTGTTTATCTGCTGCGTGCTCCTGGTGACCTTCTTTTTGCTCGACAGCTATTTTTATCACACCAAGGAAGAGGAACGCCCGCCGGTGCTCGACCCGACGCCGGATAGCGGGCGCGTCTGGCTCGAAGGCAAGGTCAATTTCCTGCTGCTGGCGGCGGTCGTTGCGCTGGTACTGCTCAGCGGCGTGTGGCGCCCGGGCGTCGAGTTCGATGTGTTCGGCACGCCGGCCGCCCTGCAAAATGTCGTGCGCGACCTGGGGCTGATCGGGGTGATGCTGGTGTCGCTGGCGATCACGCCGCGCAGTGCGCGCGCCGGCAACGATTTCAATTGGGAGCCGATCAAGGAGGTCGCCAAACTGTTTGCCGGCATCTTCCTGACGATCATTCCGGTCATCGCGATATTGCGAGCCGGCGAACACGGCGCATTCGGCGCCGTGGTGCGTCTGGTAAGCGACGCGCAGGGGCAGCCGGACAATCTGATGTATTTCTGGGCCACCGGCCTGTTGTCGTCGTTTCTCGATAACGCGCCGACCTATCTGGTGTTTTTCAACACCGCCGGCGGCGATGCGCACGTGCTGATGGGCGAGGTCATGACGCTGGCGGCAATCTCGGCAGGTGCGGTTTTCATGGGCGCGAACACCTATATCGGGAATGCCCCGAATTTCATGGTCAAGGCGATCGCCGAGCAGCGTGGCGTCAGGATGCCGACGTTTTTCGGCTATATGCTGTGGTCCGTAGCGATTTTGATGCCGTTGTTCATCGTGACCAGCTTCCTGTTCTTTGGAGCCTGATGTGAAACCTAAAGTGTTGGTCGCGCGAGCGGTGTTCCCCGAGGTGGTGGAGCGGCTTGCGCAGTATTTCGAGGTCGAGAGCAATCCGCGTGACGAGATCTGGAGTCCGGCGGAGCTCGTCGCGCGCCTGCACGACAAGCAGGGTGTCATGACCACCGCCAGCGAGCGTATCGATGCCGAGGTATTGGCCGGCGCCCCCAACCTGCGGGCTGCCTGCAACATGGCGGTGGGGTACAACAATTTCGATATTCCGGCGATGAGCACTGCGGGCGTGATGGCTACGAACACACCCGATGTACTCAACGAGACCACTGCGGATTTCGGCTGGGCACTGCTGATGGCGACCGCGCGCCGCATCACCGAGAGCGAGCGCTGGCTGCGCGCGGGGCACTGGCGGAAGTGGGCCTACGATATGTTTCTGGGGGCCGATATTCACGGCGCCACACTGGGCATCATCGGCATGGGACGCATCGGGCAGGCGTTGGCCCGGCGCGCTTCGGGTTTCGACATGCAGGTGCTCTACCACAACCGCTCGAGGGTGCCGGAGAGCATCGAGCAGGCGTGCAAGGCTCGCTACGTCGGCAAGGAAGAGCTGTTGCGCCAGGCTGATCACGTGATTCTCGTCTTGCCCTATACGGCGGCCAGTCACCACACTATCGGCGAGGCTGAACTGGCCATGATGAAGCCGACCGCCACGCTGGTGAATCTGGCGCGCGGCGGGATCGTCGACGACGCGGCGCTGGCGCGTGCGTTGCGCGACAAGCGCATCGCGGCGGCCGGTCTCGATGTATTCGAAGGAGAGCCGGCCGTGCATCCGGCATTGCTGGAGGTGCCCAACGTCGTGCTCACGCCGCACATCGCCAGCGCCAGCGAAGCGACGCGGCGTGCCATGGCCAACCTGGCGGCCGACAACCTCATCGCGGCGCTGGGTTTTGGGCCGGATGCCGGCAAGCCGCCGTGCCTCTTGAACCCGCAAGTCAAACAGAAATAATTCCGTTATGGCTAATTCGATGGTGACTACGATACTGCTGGTGGCGATCCTGCTTGGTCTGGCGTTGCTGGGGATGCTGGTGGCACGACGCGGAAACGGGGCGGAGGGCTTGCGCGCGAT
>JAGXBI010000296.1 GCA_018971155.1 Burkholderiales bacterium | reverse complement strand
GTTTTTCCCCATATCGCAGTCGCTTCGGCCTCTTCTTCGCCCGCCCCTCGCTGAAAGACCGTGCCGATCCACGACCGTGCAATACAGTCATCCGCCTCGGCCAAAGGTGCGCACCGCGGATCGCCACTCGAGCAGCGGCCAGATGACGGCAATTACTCACCGACCATCGCCCGAGCGGGGCGATGATGAAAACGATATCAATGTCGGCGCAAGACGAACCGCTCGCCGTGGCTCGGCCCAATTCCAGATTTGGTTACATATTTGGCAGCCTGCCGCGGCGCAGTGCACGCGTGCCCAACACTGCATGTTGCGCCACCGCATTCGAGGTATTGGCCGGTCCGCTCCGTTTTATTTATTGGACTGCCGCATATTTTGCATTGCAGCAAATCAGGCTGGTGCGCAGCGCAACAATCGAGGTTTGGATACCGATCCATCTTCGCGTTTTCCCTGATTGCAGATAATACCGGTCGCTGTTGAACTGGAGTCGAGCCCTTACCACGCGAGGTGAAACATGGGTATCCGCTGGGAATTTCCGCATTCGCATAGCCGGGTTGGGACGTTCAAACGCACACTGCCGCCCGAGAGGATCGCACAGCAGCGCGAGCAATTGTTCCTGCGCGTGGCTGTTACCGCCGTCAGTTGTTTTATTGTCGGGTTCCTGCTGCTGGACATCGCCGCGGCAGTATCGTCCTAGCGACGTCATCCGCGCATTGCCAGATTACACCCGAAGTCGCTGAGGCGCCCGCGTTGCGGGTCGGCGACACAGTTTGCCGCCTGGAGGCCGCGTGGCTCCCAGGTGTTGACACGACACCCGCTACAGCGGGTGTTTTTATTTGATCTCCCCTGGCGCGTGGGCGCCAACCGGCATCCGGGCAAATCGCGAAACGCAAAAAAAGCGCCCGGCCAGGGCGCTTTCTTCAAACGGGCAATCCACCGCGCCGGGGCGATCTCACCGCGGCGCCGGCACGTCCGGCAGCGTCGGCCGGGTCTCCAGTGCGCGACGGATCAGCGCTTCGACACTGGCGCGCTCCTCGCCGGCCAGCGGCAGGCGCGGCAGGCGCACATGCTCGGTGCCCAGGCCCACCATCGCTTCGGCCAGCTTGATGTTCTGCACCAGCTTGGCTGACACGTCGAGCGCGAGCAGCGGTGCGAACCAGCGATAGATCGCACGTGCCTCGTCCAGCCGACCGGCCTTGAGCAAGCGATAGATCACCACGGTCTCGCGCGGGAAGGCGCAAACCAGGCCGGCAACCCAGCCGTGACCGCCCATCAGGATCGCTTCCATCGCCAGGTTATCGACGCCGCACAGCAGGCTGTAGCGATCGCCCACCACATTGATCAGGTCGGTAATGCGGCGCACATCGCCGCACGATTCCTTGATCGCGACGAATTTCGGCTCGCTCGCCAGTTCGGCGAACATCTCCGGCGTCACGTCCACCCCGTAGGCCAGCGGATTGTTGTAGACCATGATCGGCAGCGGGCTGGCGTCGGCCACGGTGCGGAAATGGTTGAGCGTCTCGCGGCGGTCCGACAGATAGCGCAGCCCCGGCAGCACCATATAGCCGGCCGCGCCATGCTTGGCGCCTTCGGCCACCTGGCGGCAACCGTCGAGCGTGCTGTTCTCGGCCACCGTCAGCAAGACCGGCACGCGGCCGGCCGCGGCGTCGACCGCCACGTCGAGCACCGTCAGTTTTTCATCGAGCGAGAGCGTCGAGGCCTCGCCCAGGGAACCGCATACGATGATGCCGTCGACGCCGGCGTCGATCTGCGCTTCGATATTCTTTTTCGTGCCGGCGCGGTCTATGCTGTAATCAGCATTGAATTTGGTAGTGACCGCGGGCAATACGCCTTCCCACAAATGCGTCATCGTTGCTCTCCAGAATGTGACGTGATGGTGGAAAAATTATAGGAAACGCGAGCCGCCGTGTCTTGCATCGCCAGCGCGCGTTCGATGAGCATCTCTGCACAGTCACTGCGTCGTGGGTACCATAGATGCCGTTTTGCTCAGTGATGTTTGTCGCACATGAACGCCGCAACGCCGCATGCCAGAATCGGCATGATGCCGCCCAACCCGGGCGCGTGCGGCGTCGGTTCAGTCGCGCAACGAAGTTGCACCGGCGCAACCCGGTCGCACCCGAATGCTTGCCGAGGAGCCCGCGGCGGCGGCGGGATTATGCAGAAATCGTCACCTCGGCAAACGAGAACGAGCAAGACGTGCAACGCTGGCTGACCTACGATATCTCTTATGAAAACCTTAACCGTTATCGACTCCCATACCGGCGGCGAACCGACCCGCCTGGTCACCGCCGGCGGCCCCGACCTGGGCAGCGGCCCGCTGCGAGAGCGGCTGGCGATCTTCCAGCGCGACTTCGACCGGATTCGCGCCGGCATCGTCAACGAGCCGCGCGGCTCCGACGTCATGGTCGGCGCGCTGCTGTGCGAGCCGCACGATCCAGGCTGTTCGGCCGGCGTGATTTTTTTCAACAACGTCGGCTTTCTCGGCATGTGCGGCCACGGCACCATCGGCCTGATCGCATCGCTCGCCCACCTTGGCCGCATCGCGCCGGGCGCCCACCGTATCGAGACTCCGGTGGGCGTGGTCGAGGCCGAATTGCATGGCGACGGCAGCGTCACCGTGCATAACGTGCCGGCCTGGCGCTATCGCCACGCCGTACCGGTGGATGTGCCCGGCCATGGCCGCGTGCATGGCGACGTGGCCTGGGGCGGCAACTGGTTCTTCCTTGTCGCCGACCATGGCCAGGCGCTCGAATTCCGCAACGTCGACGCGCTGACCGACTACACCTGGGCGGTGCGCCAGGCACTCGAGGCCAACGGCATCACGGGTGCCGAGGGCGCGCTGATCGATCATATCGAACTGTTCGCCGATTCGCCCAAAGCCGGCATCGACAGCCGCAACTTCGTGCTGTGCCCCGGCAAGGCCTATGACCGCTCGCCGTGCGGTACCGGCACCAGCGCCAAGGTCGCCTGCCTGGCCGCCGACGGCAAGCTGGCGCCGGGCGCGACCTGGCGCCAGGAGAGCATCATCGGCAGCGTGTTCGAAGCCAGCTATGCGCTCGATGCCGCGCTGCCTGCCGGGCAGGTGCTGCCGAGCATTCGCGGCACCGCGCACATCAGCGCGCAGGCGACCCTGATATTCGCCGACGACGACCCGTTCGCCTGGGGCATTCAGGCAGCATGAACGCGCGTGTGCCCGATGTCGCGATCGTCGGCGCCGGCATCGTCGGCGCCGCGTGCGCTCACGAACTGGCCGCGCGCGGACTGCATGTCACGGTGATCGACCGCGCCGGTATCGGCACCGGCACCACCGCGGCCGGCATGGGTCATTTGGTCGTGATGGACGATTCGCCCGCCGAATTCGCGCTCAGCGCCTACTCGCGTGCGCTCTGGCTCGCGCTCGCGCCACGCCTGGACGCCCGCCATGCGTTCGTCAAATGCGGCACGCTATGGGTGGCCGCCGACGACGAGGAGTTCGTCCTGGCGCAAACCCGCCAGCAGGCGCTGCAGGCGCAAGGCATTGCCTGCCACATGCTCGACGCGGGCCAGGTGCGCGAGGCCGAACCCGAATTGCGCGACGGCCTGGCTGGCGGCATGGTGGTGCCCGACGACGCCGTGGTCTATGCGCCGACGGTGGCCGCCTGGCTACTCGCGCAACCGGTCGCCGGGCGCATCGATACCCGGCTCGCCAACGAAGTCGTCGCCCTCGAGCGAGATGGCGTGCGGCTGGCCGACGGCAGCGCCATCGCCGCCGGCGCCGTGCTGCTGGCCAACGGCATCCAGGCGCCCGAGCTGCTCCCGGGCTTGCCGCTGCAAGCAAAAAAGGGGCATCTGCTGATTACCGACCGCTACCCCGGCATGGTTCGCCACCAGATACTCGAACTCGGCTACATCAAGAGCGCCCATCACCAGAGCGGCACCTCGGTTGCCTTTAACGTTCAGCCGCGCCCGACCGGCCAGTTGCTGATCGGCTCGTCGCGCCAGTTCGACAGTCTGGATCCGGCGATCGATCAGGCCGTGCTCGCCCGCATGCTGCGGCGCGCCGCCGAATACCTGCCGAATCTGCCGGCGCTACAGGCGATTCGCGCCTGGACCGGTTTTCGTCCGGCCTCCAGCGACGGCTTGCCGCTGATCGGCCCGGCCGCGCTCGATGCGCCGCATCCCGCCACCTGGCTCGCACTCGGTCACGAAGGCCTGGGCGTGACCACCGCGCTGGGCACCGCGCAGTTGATTGCCGCGCAGATGCTGGGCACGCCAGCGCCGCTCGATGCCGCGCCGTATCTGCCGGCACGTTTCGCCGGCCCCGGAGCCGCCCATGCCTGAGACCATCACGCTTCGGATCGACGCGCGCGAGGTCAGCGTACCGGCCGGCAGCACCGTCGCCGCCGCCATCGCGCGCGCCAGCGACGCTGCCGGCGTGCTCACGCGCCGCTCGGTCGGCGGCGCAGTGCGCGGGCCGTTATGCGGCATGGGCATCTGCCAGGAATGCCGTGTGACGATCGGTGGCCGCCCGCACCGCCTGGCGTGCCAAACCCTATGCACCCCCGGCATGGTCGTCATCACCGCACG
>JAGXBI010000295.1 GCA_018971155.1 Burkholderiales bacterium | reverse complement strand
CCACGCATTGATTCGCGTGCGACAGAATCCTGTCAGGATCTTGCTAGGGCGCGCGCTTGCGCGCCCGTTCGAGATGATCGACGAGCATGCGCGCGGGCAGCGGCAGTGTCTCGAAATTGCGTGCGAGCAGCAGTAGCGGCCGCATTGCCCACGGGTCTTCGAGCTTGACGACGCGCAACGGCGCGGAGTGAAGATAGGGCCGCACGCTGTCTTCGGGCAGCACGCCGAGCCCGAGGCCGGCGCCGACCATATTGCGCACGCCCTCGAAGCTGGTCACCTCGATGCGCACCCGCAGGCGCTTGCCGCTGCGCTCGGCCGCGGCGCGGCACAGCTTGGAGATCGAGGTGCCGTGCTGCATGCTGACGAACTCCTCGTCGAGCGCCTCGGCGAACTCGATGCTCGAGCGCGTCGCCAGGCGATGGTCGGGCGGCACGATCAGTACCAGGGTGTCGGTACTGTAGGGCCGCCACTGCAGATCGCCCAGCGTGCCGGGGGTGGCCGAGCATAGTCCCAGATCGGCGATGCCGCTGGCAATCGCCTGCACGACTTCGTCGCTGCGCTTCTCGACCATGTCGACGCGTACTTCCGGGTTGGCGCGCAAAAACGAATGCAGCGGCCCGGGCAGGTACTGGACCATCGCGGTGAAGTTGACGTAGATGCGGGTGTGGCCGCGCAGCCCTTCCGAGTATTCGGACAGCTCGTCGGCGATCTGCTGCAGATGCTCGATCATGCGCCGGGCATGGCGATAGAGCGCCTCGCCCGCCGGCGTGGCCTGCACCCCGCGGCTATGGCGATACAGCAGCAGCGTGCCGGCGTCGCTCTCCAGGTCGGAGACGCGCTTGCTGACCGCCGAGGCAACCAGGTGCGTGCGCACCGAGGCCGCGGCAATGCTGCCCTCCTCGACGACCGCCACGAAAATGCGCAGCGATTCCATGTCGAAACGCAGCGGGCGATCGGTTGCCATGCGCATTTTTATCCCTCCGATGCGGGTTTTCCCGTAGAAATTCACGATGCGCGCCATCGCGGCCGGCGATGGCTGCATTGAACATTGAGAAGTTCCCAAAATGCTCGACAATCCCCATCCTTATGGGCGTTGGCGCATTGGCCAGGATGCGCCGAGCATCGCGTAATACGATTCTAAGTCGGCGCGGCGGCTTTGTCCCGCTCCTCGCGCGCGCATGCTCGGCGAGCCGGTCCGAACGCCAGGAAACTTCATCCGCCGTGCACGAGGAATTCGTTTTTTGATGAGCGCACCACTTTTTTCGCCGTTCGAACTCGGGCCGCTCAGGCTCGAAAACCGTATCGTCATAAGCCCGATGTGCCAGTACAGCGCGCACGAGGGCTCGGCCAGCGCCTGGCATCGCACGCACATCGGCAATCTGTCGCTCAGCGGCGCCGCCCTGTTGCTGCTCGAGGCCACCGCGGTGGAAGCCGCCGGGCGCATCACGCCGTTCTGCCTGGGCCTGTATTCCGACGCCAACGAACAGGCGCTGGATAGCGTGCTCGAGGCAGTGCGCGAATCCAGCGATATGCCGATCGGCATCCAGTTGTGCCATGCCGGACGCAAGGCGTCGAGCGAGCCGCCCTGGCGGGCCGGCAAGTTGATCCCGGCGGCCCAGGGCGGCTGGCAAACCTACGGACCCTCGGCGCTGGCGCACAACGACGGCGAGGAGCTGCCGACCGAGCTCGACCGCGCTGGACTGGCGCGCATTCGCGAGGCGTTCGTCGCCAGCGCGCGGCGCGCGGCCCGCCTGGATCTGGCTGCCGTGGAACTGCATTTCGCGCATGGCTATTTGCTGCACCAGTTTCTCTCGCCGCTGGCCAACCAGCGCGGCGACGAATACGGCGGCTCGCTCGAGAACCGCATGCGCTTTCCGCTCGAAGTGTTCGATGCCGTGCGTGCGGTCTGGCCCGCCGGCAAGCCGCTGGGCGTGCGCGTGTCGGCCACCGACTGGGTCGACGGCGGCTGGGACCTGACGCAAACCATCGAGCTGGCCCAGCGCCTGCGCGAGCGCGGCTGCGACTGGATCGACGTATCCACGGGCGGCGTCTCGCCGCGCCAGCAGATTGCGCTCGGGCCGCACTACCAGATGCCGTTCGCGCGCGCCGTGCGCGAAGCGGTCGGCATGCCGACCATCGGCGTCGGCCTGATCACCGATGCGCAGCGCGCCGACCAGGCGATTCGCGACGGCGACGCCGACCTCGTCGCGCTGGCGCGAGCCATCCTGTGGGATCCGCGCTGGCCATGGCACGCCGCCGCCGCGCTGGGCGCCACGCTCAAGGCGCCGCCGCAGTACTGGCGCTGCGAGCCGCGCGGCGCCGGGCGCGTATTCGACGGCGCATCGTTCGGGCAACGTTAATCGCAGTAAACCAAACCGGCGTAGCATCGCAGCCACACCGATTCACCGTATCACCAGCAGGAACGACGAAGGAGACATTCATGGAACAAGGACATTTGGCGGCAGGCGCCGGCTCGCGCTGGCACAGCGGCCTCACGGCAATGCACTGGCGCGTGCTCAAGGCCAGCTTTCTGGGCTGGATTTTCGATGGCTACGAGGCGCTGGCGCTGGTGGTCGTACTCGGGCCGATGCTGCATTCGGTGCTCACGCCGGCACAGGCGGCCTCGCCGACGATCTACGCCGGCACGGTGATCGGCATCACGCTGCTGGGCTGGGGCGTGGGCGGCCTGGTCGGCGGCATCATGGCCGACTATGTCGGGCGCAAGCGCATGATGCTGTGGTCGGTTTTCCTGTATGCGATGTTCTCGGGCCTGACCGCCTTTTCGCAGAGTTTCTGGGTGCTGTGCTCGCTGCGCTTTCTGACCGGCCTGGCGATGGGCAGCGAGTGGAGCACCGGCATCGCGCTGTTGTCCGAGACCTGGCCCGAGCGGGCACGCGCCAAGGGCGCCGGCTTCCTGCAATCGGGCTTCGGCTGGGGCACGCTGATCGCCGCGGTGGCCTGGTATGCGCTGTCGAGCACGCATCCGATGGGCGCCGAAACCTGGC
This sequence comes from Burkholderiales bacterium, assembly GCA_018971155.1. GTDB lineage: Bacteria > Pseudomonadota > Gammaproteobacteria > Burkholderiales > Burkholderiaceae > Pandoraea. Next base: position 1,600 of record JAGXBI010000295.1, on the reverse strand, counting down.
GTCTGATGTTCGTGCTGGGCGCGCTGCCGGCCTTCGCGGTGCTGTACCTGCGGCGCGGCATCAACGAGTCTGAAAAATGGCAACGCGCAGTGCGCGAAAAGCGCTGGGGCGCGACCGGCGCCGAGCCGAGCGCCGCGACGGCTTCGGGCAAGCGCCCGTTCACCCTGGCGCAGTTGTTCACCGAGCGCGAAGCGCTGCGCCGCACGGTGATCCTGCTGGTGCTGTCGATCGTCACGACGGTCGGCTGGTGGGCCATCTCCAGTTGGCTGCCGGGTTACTCCATCGCGCTGGCCAAGGCCGAAGGCGTGGCCAATCCGGTGTCATGGGGCTCCAAGGTGTCGATCTCGTACACGGTGGGCGCCATCGTCGCCTACATGATCGCGGGCTTCATCGTCGACGCGATTGGCCGTCGCACCTTCCTGTCGCTGACTTTCATCGGCTCGCTGGCCACCACCATCATCACCTACAAGATGACCAGCAGCGTCGAGGCGATGATGATCATCGCGCCGATCAACGGCTTCTTCACGCTGGGCTGCGCCTATGTGTGGATGGCCATTTATCCGTGCGAGCTGTTCACCAGCACCGTGCGCTCGACCGCGATCAGTTTTGTGTTCAACGCGGCGCGCCTGATCGCCTGGGTGTTCCCGATCATCGCCGGGACCATGATCAAATCGTTCGGCGGCGTCTCGCATGCGGCGCTGGCGATGGGTTCGGTCTACGTGCTGGGCATTTTCCTGCCGTGGTTCCTGCCCGAGACGCGCGGCGCCGGCATGCCTGACTGAAGGCGACGGCGGCCCGCGCCCGCGGGTTGCCGCCAACGACGGACCGGCCGCCCTCGGGCGGCCGTTGCCGACGCGGGTTGTTATCATCGTGTTCGATGGCCGCTCACGCCGGCCGCTTCGAGCTGACCGATGCCCCCGCACGTGCCGCACTCCAAGTCCCGAAGCGCATCCCCGCGCCCCTCGGGCATCATCGACACCGACCTGCCCGCACGGCTCGACCGTTTGCCGTGGGGCCGCTTTCACCGGCTGATCGTCGTCGCGCTGGGCATCACATGGCTGCTCGACGGTCTCGAGGTGACACTGGCCGGTGCAGTGGCCAGCGCCTTGCGCACCAGCCCCGCCCTGCATCTGAGCAATACCCAGATCGGCCTGACCGGCAGCGCCTATATCACCGGCGCGGTGCTCGGCGCGCTGGGCTTCGGTTGGCTCACCGACCGGCTCGGGCGGCGCAAACTGTTCTTCGTCACCCTCACGCTGTATCTGGCGGCTACCGCGGCCACCGCTTTGTCGTGGAGCTTCGCGAGCTTCATCGCGTTCCGTTTTTTGACCGGCGCCGGCATCGGCGGCGAGTATGCGGCGATCAATTCGACCATTCAGGAATTCACGCCGGCACGCGTGCGCGGCTGGACCGACCTGGCGATCAACGGCACCTTCTGGGTCGGCGCGGGCCTGGGCGCGGCCGGCTCGCTGGTGCTGCTGGCGCCCGGCGCGCTGCCGCCCGACTGGGGCTGGCGCGCCTGCTTCCTGCTGGGCGCGGCGCTCGCGCTGGTGATCCTGCCGATGCGCGCGTGGATCCCGGAAAGCCCGCGCTGGCTGGT
>JAGXBI010000294.1 GCA_018971155.1 Burkholderiales bacterium | reverse complement strand
GCCGAAGACACCCTGAAACAAAAAAGCCGGGACGCTGGGGTGGTCTCGGGAGGCCACTTGGTGGCCAAGGCGCTCAAGGCGGAGGGGGTGGATACGATCTTCACGCTGTGCGGTGGTCACATCATCGACATATACGACGGCTGCGTGGATGAGGGGATCCGGATCATCGACGTTCGCCACGAGCAGGTGGCCGCGCACGCGGCCGACGGCTACGCGCGGCAAACCGGCAAGCTGGGGTGCGTGGTGACCACGGCCGGGCCGGGGTGCACCAACGCGGTGACGGGGGTGGCCACGGCATTTCGCTCGGAGAGCCCGGTGCTGCACATTGGCGGGCAGGGCGCGCTGACGCAGCACAAGATGGGCTCGCTGCAGGATTTGCCGCACGTCGACATGATGGCGCCGATCACAAAATTCTCGGCCAGCATCCCGAGCACCGAGCGGGTGGCGGACATGATCTCGATGGCCGCGCGCGAATGCTTCAACGGCGCGCCGGGCCCGGCGTACCTGGAGATTCCGCGGGATGTGCTGGACCGGGAGGTGGATCTGGCCCGGGCGGTACTGCCCAAGCCGGGACACTACCGTGCGTCGACCAAATCGGTGGGGGATTTGCGCGACATCGAAAAGCTGGCGGACCTGCTGGTCGATGCGGAGCGCCCGGCGATCCTGTTCGGCCAGCAGGTGTGGAGCGCGCGCGGGCACGAAGAGGCGATCGCGCTGCTGCGCGGGCTGGACATCCCGGGGTACTTCAACGGGGCGAGCCGTGGGCTGCTGCCGCCGGGAGACGCGCATCACTTCGACCGCACGCGCTCGCAGGCGTTTGCCAACGCGGACGTGCTGGTGATCGTGGGCACGCCGTTCGACTTCCGCATGGGCTACGGCAAGCGCATCAGCCGGGAGCTCAAGCTGGTGCAGATCGACATGGACTACCGCACGGTGGGCAAGAACCGGGACATCGACCTGGGGCTGGTGGGCGATCCTGGGGCGATTCTCGGGGCGGTGCTGCAGGCCGCGGGCGGGCGCATCAAGAACGACAAGCGGCAGGCGCGGCGGCAGTGGATGAAGCAACTGAGCGAAGCCGAGGCGGTGGCGCTGGACAAGGTGATGCCGCTGTTCCGGTCGGAAAACACGCCGATCCATCCGTACCGGGTGGCGTACGAGCTCAACGAGTTTCTGGGCGAGGACACGATCTACATCGGCGATGGCGGGGACGTGGTGACGATCTCGGCGCAGGCGGTTCGCCCGCGCAATCCGGGGCAGTGGATGGACCCGGGGGCGCTGGGCTCGCTGGGGGTGGGCACGGGCTTTGCGATCGCCGCGGGGCTGGCCAATCCGGGCAAGGAAGTGCTGTGCTACTACGGGGACGGGGCGTTCAGCATGACCGCGTTCGACATGGAGACGGCCAACCGGTTCGGGGTGCCGTACCTGGCGGTGGTGGGCAACAACTCGGCGATGAACCAGATCCGCTACGGGCAGCTGGCCAAGTACGGGCCGGAGCGAGGCAACGTGGGCAACCTGTTGTCGGACGTGCCGTTCGGGCGCTTCGCGGAGATGCTGGGCGGCTACGGCGAGGAGGTGCGCGATCCGGCGCAGATCGCCGGGGCGCTGCGGCGCGGGCGCGAGGCGATCGCCAGGACCGGGCGCTCGGCGGTCATCAACATCTGGGTCGATCCGAGCGAGTACGCGCCCGGCACCAAGAATCAGACGATGTACAAATAAGCGCAGGACCCGCATGCCCGGCACGGCGGGTGTCGGCGCCGGCACGGCGCATGCGGAGTCGGGAGTGACGAAAAAACAGCTGGTGAGGAGACAACCCATGGATATGAAGGCTCTTGAAGGCGTGCGCATTCTCGATATGACGCACGTGCAGGCCGGCCCCACCGCCACGCAGTTGCTGGCGTGGTTCGGGGCCGACGTGATCAAGGTGGAAATGCCTGGACGCGGCGACATCACGCGTGCCCAATTGCGCGACGTGCCCGACGCCGACAGCCTGTACTTCACGATGCTCAACTCCAACAAGCGCAGCCTCACGCTCAATATCAAGGCGCCAAGCGGCAAGGCCTTGCTCGAAGACCTGGTGCGCCAGTGCGATGTGATCGTCGAAAATTTCGGGCCAGGTGTGCTCGACCGCGCGGGCTTTACCTGGGAGCGCTTTCAGGAGTTGAATCCGCGCATCAGCTACGCCTCGATCAAAGGTTTCGGTCCCGGCCCATACGTCGACTGCAAGGCCTATGAAAACGTCGCGCAGTGCATGGGGGGCTCGGCCAGCACGACCGGCTTCGAGGACGGGCCGCCGATGGTCACAGGTGCGCAAATCGGCGATTCCGGCACGGGCGTGCATTGCGTGGTCGGAATTCTGGCGGCGCTGTTGCAGCGTGAGAAGACCGGGCGCGGACAGCGTATCGAAGTGGCCATGCAGGATGCCGTGCTGAATTTGTGCCGCGTCAAGCTGCGCGACCAGCAGCGCGTGATGCGCGGTCCATTGCGCGAGTATCCGAACGAGAAGTTCGAGGACTACGTGCCGCGTGCCGGCAACGCCTCGGGCGGCGGCCAGCCGGGCGCGGCGCTGCGCTGCTCGCCGGGCGGCGCCAACGATTACGTCTACGTCATCATCCAGCCGCAGGGCTGGGAGCCGTTGATGAAGTTGTGCGGGCGCCAGGACTTGATTACGCATCCGGACTTTGCCATGCCGGAGGCGCGCCTGAAACACCTGCCCGAGTGTTTTTCGATTATCGAGGCGTGGACTCGCACGCAAACCAAATTCCAGGTCATGGATGCGCTCAATGCCGTGCACGTGCCATGCGGCCCGATTCTCTCCACGCAGGACCTGATCGAAGACAAGTCGATGTATGAGCGTGGCTATCTGGTAGAGTTGGATCATCCGGTGCGCGGCAAGTACGTTCAACTGGGCTGTCCGATCAATCTGTCGGACTCGCCGGTCGAGGTGCAGCGCTCGCCGCTGTTGGGCGAGCACACCGAGGAGATTCTGGCCTGGCTCGGCAAAAGCGCCGCTGAAATCGACCAACTGCGCGCCGAGGGTGCGATTTAGCGCATCTCGACAAATTTCGATTTGGATGCCGAATAAAATCAGGGAGACGTGCCAATGACAGACAGCCCTCGGTTCGCAGATCGCACGCCGGCCGGCTAGGCCGGCCCACCCGCTTTATACCCGCCACTCGCGCCGCCGGACATCCGGCGGCCGGGGGAGCCTTTATCCGACGCATGCCAAGCAAAGCGAGAATTGACGATGACATCCTGGATACGCTATCGATCGGGCAACGCCAATATCGGCTTCGGCCGCCTGGAAAACGGCCGCGTTCACGTACACCGCGGCGATCTGTTCGAAGCGCCGGAACCGACCGGGGAGGTCCTGCCGGCGGCCGACGTGACGTGGCTCGCGCCTTGCCAGCCAAGCAAGATTGTCGCGCTGTGGAACAACTTCCATGCGCTGGCGGCCAAGCTGGAAAAAGCCGTGCCGTCGCATCCACTGTTTCTTATCAAGCCGTCGACTTCGGTCTGCGGCAGCGGCGAAGGGCTGCGGCGCCCGCCCAGCTACGGCGGCAAGATCGTCTATGAGGGCGAGTTGGGCATCGTGATCGGCAAGCGCTGCAGCAATGTCGCGCCGGGCGATGCGGCGAGCCACATCTTCGGCTACACCTGCGTGAATGACGTGACCGCGGCCGAACTGCTCAATGAAGATCCGAATTTCGCGCAATGGACGCGCGCCAAGGGGTTCGACACCTTCGGGGTCATCGGCCCGGCGATCGTCTCCGGCTTCGATTGGCGAGCCGGGCATGTGCGCACCACGCTCGACGGCGTCGAGCGGCAGCACTACCCGTTGGCCGACATGGTATTCGCGCCCGAACAGATCGTCAGCCTGGTGTCGCGCGATCTCACCCTGCTGCCCGGCGATGTGATTGCTTGCGGTACGTCGTTGGGTGTGGGTTCGATCAAGGATGGGGCGACCGTGGCGGTGAGCATCGAGGGCATCGGCACGTTGTCCAACACGCTGGGCAAATAGCAAACGCATTTTTCGAGGGGCTGGCGGCCCTGTGGGCGATATCGCCGCGCCAGTGGCGCGGCCGCCGAAGACGAGGTGGTGACGATGACAATGACAATAGCGGTACCGCGCGAAATCCATGCCGGCGAGCGGCGCGTGGCAGCGACGCCCGAGACGAGCGCGCAATTGATCAAACTGGGCTATGCGGTGAATGTGGAAGCCGGCGCGGGCGAGGCGGCGGCATTCTCCGACGACATGTATCGCGCGGCCGGCGCGAGTATCGTCAACGACGTGCGCGCGCTGTGGGCCGGCGCCGACATCGTGCTCAAGGTGCGCCCGCCCGAGATGCACACGCTGCTGGGCTGCAACGAGGCGCACCTGCTCAAGCCCGAGGCGACCCTGATCGGCTTCATTTGGCCGGCACAGAATGCCGTGCTGCTCGAGAGCCTGGGGGCGCGCCGCGCCACGGTGCTGGCGATGGACTGCGTGCCGCGCATCTCGCGCGCGCAAAAACTCGACGCGCTCAGTTCGATGGCCAATATGGCCGGATACCGGGCGGTGGTCGAGGCCGCGCAGCATTTCGGCCGTCCGTTTACCGGGCAAATCACTGCCGCC
>JAGXBI010000293.1 GCA_018971155.1 Burkholderiales bacterium | reverse complement strand
AGCATCGTGGCCGAGGCCGTCTCGTGGGGCAACACCCACGTGGCCGCGCACGGGCTCGGCGCCTACATCGCCCAGACCACGGCGGCCGGGGACTATGCCCATATCGTGCTGGGCATCATCGTCATGTCGCTGTTCGTGACCTTATTCAATCGCCTGCTGTGGCGTCCGCTGTACGCCTTCGCGGAAAATCGCCTGCGCCTCGATTAAGGAGTCTTTTCGTGTACAACCCCAATGCCGCTGCCAAACCCACGCCGGGGCCGGAAATCCTGTCGGTCAGGAAAGTCCAGCGCGGCTTCAGCAAGGCGCAGGGCACGCTGCTGGTGCTCGACGACGCCAATCTGACGCTGCGCGAAGGCGAGATCGTCGGGCTGCTCGGGCGTTCGGGCTCCGGCAAATCGACCCTGTTGCGCATCATTGCCGGATTGATCCAGCCGACCAGCGGCGAAGTGCTCTATCAGGGCAAGCCGCTCGATGGTCCGGCGCAGGGCGTGGCGATGGTATTCCAGACCTTCGCGCTGTTTCCCTGGCTGACGGTGCTGGAGAACGTCGAAGCCGGGCTCGAGGCGCTCGACGTCCCGCCGCGCGAGCGGCGCGCGCGCGCGCTGGCGGCAATCGATCTGATCGGTCTGGACGGGTTCGAGAACGCCTATCCGCGCGAGATGTCGGGCGGCATGCGGCAACGCGTCGGGTTTGCCCGCGCGCTGGTGGTCGATCCCAACATTCTGCTGATGGACGAGCCGTTTTCCGCGCTCGACGTGCTCACCGCCGAGACGCTGCGCACCGATCTGCTCGACCTGTGGAACGACGGCAAGCTGCCGATCAAGTCGGTCCTGATCGTCACGCACAATATCGAGGAAGCGGTCTTCATGTGCGACCGCATTCTCGTGCTGTCGTCCAACCCGGGCCGCATCATGGCCGAGATCACCGTGCCGTTCCCGCATCCGCGCAACCGGCTCGACCCGGGTTTTCGCCAGATGGTCGACGATATCTACACGCGCATGACCGCGCGCCAGTCGTTCGATGCCGCGCGTCGGGCCACATTGGAGCTGGGCAGCCGCCTGGCGCAGGTCTCGACCAACCTGATGGCCGGTTTGATCGAGACGGTCGCCTCGGCGCCCTACAACGGCAATGCCGATTTGCCGGAAATCGCCCGCAGCCTGCACTTCGAGGTCGACGATCTTTTCCCGGTCGCCGAATTCCTGCAGACGGTCGGCTTCGCCGAGGTGCGCGAGGGCGACATCAAGCTCACCCCGGCCGGGCGCGTCTTCGCCGAACACGGCACTCAGGAGCGCAAGATGCTGTTCGCCGATCTGCTGCTGCGCTCGGTGCCGCTGGCCGCGCGCATCAAGCAGGTGCTCAACGAGCGCCCTGGCCGGCGCGCGCCGCGCGTGCGCTTCAAGCAGGAGCTCGAGGACTTCCTGTCCGACAGCGCGGCCGACGACACGCTCGATGCCGTCATCAACTGGGGCCGCTACGCCGAGATCTTCTCGTACGATGACCAGACCGAGATGTTCAGTCTGGACGACATCGTCAGCTGAAGCCCACCGGGCGGACGCCTCGCCAGGCTTCTCACAACAGCGGGCGCAACGCCTGGGCACCGGCAGGCGTCAGGCGCAGCACGCGATGTTCGCGCGTGCGCTCGACATACTTGCGCGCCAGCAAATGCTCGAGCAAGGCCGCGCCCAGGCTGCCCGCCATATGCGGCTTGCGCTCGCTCCAGTCCAGGCATTTGGGCGCGAAGGCCCGTCGCCTGCGGCGCAGCGCGCCGGCGTCGATACCCTGCTGGACACACCAGCGCTCGCCCGCCGACGTCAGGGAGAATTCCCGCTCAGTCTCGGCAAGCAGGCCCTCTCGCGTCAACCCGCCCAGCAGATCGATCGCCAGCGCGCCGGCGAGATGGTCGTAGCAGGTGCGCGCGAAACGCATGGTCTCGGGCGTGCTCGATGGCACCTCGCGGGCTTCGGTGCTCATGGCGCCGAGCGCGGCGAACGACTCGACGGCCATCGCCACGCGCGGGCTGGCCAGCGTGAAATAGCGGTGCCGGCCCTGTTCGATCACGTGCAGCAGGCCCGCATCGAGCAGCTTGCGTAAATGCATGCTGGTATTTTGCGCCGACGCGTTGGCGGCCCAGGCCAGCTCGCTGGCGGTCCGGGCCTTGCCGTCGAGCAGCGCCCACAGAATGGTCAGACGCGTGGCATCGCCCAGCAGGGTGGCGATGGCGCGGGCTTCGGCGTGCGGGACACCGGTCATGGCGATGCTCCTGGCAGTTGTCGATAAGGTCTATTGTGCCGCAGCGTATGCCATGACGATTCATCGTGCAATGAAACGTCGATGCTTCAGCCGACACTGAAACCCGGCGCGGCCCGCGCGCCGCACACTGGCTCATATCGATTTCGAGAGCCCGAACCATGATTTCCCCCTCCAAGCATGCCTCCGCGCCCGCCACGCCAATGATCGCGCGCCGTCGTCGCGCGATACTGATCACCATGTGCCTGGGCGTGCTGATGGCACAGATCGACACCTCGGTCGTCAATCTGGCCGCGCGGCAAATCGGCCAGGACCTGCATGCTTCGCTGTCGCAACTGCAGTGGGTCATCGACGCCTACAACCTCGCCTATGCCACGCTGTTGCTCAGCGGCGGCGCGCTCGGCGACCTGTTCGGCAGACGCCGTCTGTTCCTCGCAGGGGTAACCCTGTTCGCGCTCGGCTCGGCGATGTGCGGGCTGGCGCCCGCGATCGGCTGGTTGCTCGTCGGGCGCGTGGTGGCCGGCCTCGGCGCGGCGGTGATGCTGCCCAACTCGCTGGCGATTCTGGCCGACACCTACCCGGAAGCCAAAGCCCGCTCGCAGGCCATCGGCGTGTGGGCCGGCTGCAACGGCCTGGCCTTCGCGCTCGGTCCGACCATCGGCGGCATGCTGGTCGACAGTGCGGGCTGGCGCAGCATCTTCGCGCTGATCCTGCCGCTGGCCGGCCTCGCCGGGTGGATGGCGAACCGCCACGTGCCGGCCACGCACGGCGCGCCGCGGCGCAAGCTCGACCTGCCGGGGCAGATCCTTGCCGCGGCGGCCCTCGCGGCATTGGCCTTCGCGGTGATTCAATGGCCCGTGACGGGTCCGCACGCGCTCATCATGCGCGCGGCGATCGCGGTGGCCGTGCTGGCCACGCCAGCCTTCATCGGCTGGCAGATTCGCTGCGGCGACGGGCTGATGCCGCTGGCCCTGTTTCGCAATGCGTCGTTCTCCGCCGCGATGGTGATTGCCGCGGCCATGACGTTCGGTATGTATGGCCTGATTTTTCTGTTGCCGCTGCTACTGCAGTCGAGTTACGGCCTGAGTGCCCTCGAGGCCGGGCTGGCGATGCTGCCGATGTCGCTGTCGTTTCTGCTCGTGTCACGCTATGTCGGCTCGCTCGCGCATGCGCTCGGGCCGCGCGCGACGATGAGCGCGGGCATGAGCCTGATGGGGGCGGGCCTGCTGGCCTTGAGTTGGGCGGGAAGCGAGACCGGTGGCGCGTTGCCGCTGCCGGCACTGATGGCCCTGTTGCTGCTGCCGGGCATCGGCCTGGGGCTCAATACCGGTCCGGTGATGTCGGTTGCCGTGAGCAGCGTGCCGGCGGAGCGCACCGGCACGGCCGCCGGCCTGATCAACACCGCGCGAATGGTGGGCGCGACGCTGGGCGTGGCGGTGCTGGGCGCCGTCGCTGCCGCGCACATGATGCCGGCAGCGGGGCATGGCTGGCCGGCGGGCTACGCGCTGGCTTTTCGCGGCGGCGGCTGCATCGAGCTCGCCGGAGCGCTGGTGGCGTCGTGGAAGATCGAGCGCAATGCGCTGGTGCGGCAACCCTCGTGAGCGTGGGGCGAGCGTCACGCTTGACGCCCTGGCCCGAATATGGATGACTATTGCTTTATCCACCCCACCAAAGCGCTCCCATGACCATGCACACTTGGCTCGCATTCGCAGGTGCAAGCCTCATTCTATTGATGATTCCCGGGCCGACGATTCTGCTGGTGATCGGCGATTCACTGGCCAACCGCGGCCGCTCGTCGTGGAGCACGGTGGCCGGCGTGGCCGCGGGCGACTTCACTGCAATGAGCCTGTCACTGGGCGGCGCGGGCGCCTTGTTGGCGGCGTCGGCCAACGCCTTTACCGCACTGAAGATCGTTGGCGGCTGTTACCTGGTCTATTTGGGGCTCAAATCGATATGGGGCGCGCGCCACGCGCACCGGGCCCCGCTTGCCGCCGTCGAAAAGTCGCCGTCGCAGCGTTTCGTCGCGGCCTGGGCGGTGACGTCGCTCAACCCCAAGAGCATCGTTTTTTTCGTGGCCTTTGTGCCGCAGTTCATCTCGCCCGAAGGCTCCTTTTTGAGGCAGGCTGTCGTTTTCCTGGTGACTTTCGTCGTGCTGGCCGCGCTCAATGCCGCCGCGTTCGGCTTGCTGGCACGGCGTTTGGCCAGCGGGCTGAGCGGCGCCGCCGCGCAACGCCGGATCGGCTACGCCGGCGGTGCGGTGCTGGTGGGCGCCGGCGCTTTGACCTTGGCGCTGCGCTCCCGGTGAGCGCGCATTGCCAGTCGGATCCGAGGCCGCGGCCCGGAAAAGGAGTCATTCGATGTCCAGCGACGCCCTGGTA
>JAGXBI010000292.1 GCA_018971155.1 Burkholderiales bacterium | reverse complement strand
CTGTGCGTCGCGCTGCCGTCGAGCACCGCCCAGGTCGCGGCAATCGTGCGCCTGTGCGGCGAGCACGGCGTGGCGGTGCTGGCGCAAGGCGGCAACACCAGTCTGTGCGGCGGCGCGGTGCCCGCGGCCGACGGGCATCCGCCGGTGATCGTCAATCTGTCGCGGCTGCGCCGAATTCGCCACATCGATGCCGCCAATAATTCGATGGTGGTCGAAGCCGGCTGCGTGCTGGCCACGGTGCAGCAGGCGGCGGCCGACGTCGGCCGGCTCTACCCGATCAGCCTGGGCGCCGAAGGCTCGTGCCAGATCGGCGGGACCATTGCCACCAACGCCGGCGGCACGGGTGTGCTGCGCTACGGCAATACCCGCGAGAACGTTCTGGGCCTGGAAGTCGTGCTGCCCGACGGCAGCGTATGGAACGGCTTGACCGCGCTGCGCAAGAACAATACGGGGTTCGATCTGAAACACCTGTTCATCGGCGCCGAAGGCACCATGGGCATCGTCACTGCCGCGGTGCTCAAACTGCACCCGCTGCCGACCCGCCATGCGCTTGCCTGGTTTGCGCCGAAAGACCCGGCTGCCGCGGTACGCATGCTCGGCATGTTCCAGACCGCGTGCGGCGCGCAATTGTCGGCCTTCGAGATGATCGACGCCATGCAGCTCGACCTGGTGATCGAACATGTGCCGAACCGCCGCAGCCCGTTGGCCGGCAAGCATCGCTGGCATGGCCTGGTCGAACTCGCCGATACCGGCCGCGGGGAAGCCTTGTCGCAACAGCTGCAGCAGGTGCTCGAGGCCGCCGCCGCCGAAGGCCTGCTCGAGGACGCGGTGATCGCCGGCAGCGAGGCTCAGCGCGGCACGCTGTGGGAAATCCGCCATAGCGTGTCCGAAGCGAACAAGAAGGCCGGTGTCGGCCTGACCACCGATTGCGCGGTGCCGGTGTCGGCCGTGCCCGACTTTATCGAGCAGGCGACCCGCGCGGTGCGGGCGATCGTCGCGGACCTGCCGGTGCTGGTGGTCGCCCACCTGGGCGACGGCAATGTGCATTTCATTCCGTTCTTTTCCTTCGAGCAGTGGCAAGGGGTACCCGACCAGGGCGCGATGGCCGCGGCGATCCGGCGCAGCGTCAACGACATCGCCAACGCGTTGGGCGGCACCTTCAGTGCCGAGCACGGTATCGGGCAAACCGGACTGAACGAGATGGCGCGATACAAGTCGGCGCTCGAGCTGGGGATGATGCGAACCGTCAAGCGCGCCTTCGATCCACGGCATTTGTTTAACCCGGGTCGGCTACTTCCGTAGCGCTATCCGTATGCGGTGAAGCCGGTGCGGGACGCGGGGGCCGACAGGCTTGCCGCCGCATCGGAGATGGTGGTCGTCATGGAAGTTTCACGTTCTTCTTATTTCAGCCTCAGGAGTCGCCATGCAAAAGAAATCCAGCCCCAAGAATCCGTCGCGCCGCAACGCCATCAAGGCCGCGGCAGCCGGCGCCGCCACCCTCGCATTCCCGGCCGTATGGACCAGCGCGCGCGCCGCGGCCAACAAGCGCATCGTCGTGCGCGATGACGGCGGCATCTACAGCAAGGCCTATGGCGCGGTGTTCTACCGTCCGTTCACGGAGAAGACCGGCATCGAAGTGGTCGGCGTGCAGGCCAACGCCGAGCCGACCGCGCAGATCCGCAGCATGGTCGAGACCGGCAGCTACACGTGGGACATGGCCAAGATCAGCCAGCCGGCGATTCTGCTGCTCACGCGCCCGGGCAAGGTCTACCTGGAAAAGCACGGCTTGGAGTCCGATCCGGTTATCGCCCAGATACCGCACCAATACATGTCGCCGTATGGGGTGGGCACCAACGTCTACACGACCGTGCTGGCGTACCGCACCGATGCGTTCAAGGGCCGCAAGGCGCCGCAGTCGTGGGCCGATTTCTGGAACGTCAAGGAATTCGCCGGCCGCCGCGGCTTGCGCAAATATCCATTCGATACGATCGAGGAATCGCTGATGGCCTCCGGCGTGCCGACCTCGCAGGTCTATCCGTGCAACTTCGACCGCGCCTTCGCCAGCCTCGACAAAATCGCCAAGCACGTCGATGTATGGTGGACGACCGGCGCGCAGGTCGAGCAGATGCTGGGCTCCGGCGAAGTCGACATGATCGGCACCTGGGTCTCGCGCGCGCAAGCGGCGATGGCCGCCGGCGCCCCGGTCGAGATCGTCTGGAACCAGAACATCTGGGGCTGCGACAACTGGTCCATTCTCAAGGGCACGCCCAACGCGCAAGCCTGCCGCGAGTTCATCAAGTTTGCCTCGGACCCGAAACGCCAGGCGCAACTGGTCGAGTTCTTCCCGGCCGGGTTGACCCAGCCGGCCGCGTTCAATTACGTCAAACCCGCCGTGGCCAGGAATTGCCCGACATACCCCGTCAACATGAAAGACGGCCTGCACATCGACGCGCAGTTCTGGCTCGATAATCAGAGCAAGGCGCTCGAGCGCTTCAACAGCTGGATCCTGACCTGATTCGACGTTTCATCATTGCCATTGGATACCATGTCCTCAGCCAACCTGAAAATCTCGAAACTGTGCAAGCGCTATGGCGACTTCGTCGCCCTGGCGCCCACCGATCTCGACGTCGCCCAGGGCGAATTTCTCACGCTGCTCGGCCCCTCCGGATCGGGCAAGACGACCTTGCTCAGCCTGATCGCCGGGTTGGCGCAGCCCGATGGCGGGCAGGTGCTGATCAACGGCGTCGATGTCACCTACGGCGCGCCGTACGAGCGCGACATCGGCATGGTGTTCCAGAACTACGCGCTGTTCCCGCACATGACGGTCGCGCAGAACATCGCCTTTCCCCTGCAGATGCGCAAGGTCGATGGCGCGGCGGTGCGCAAGCGCGTGGCCGAAGTGCTGGAGATGGTGCATCTGCCGCACCTCGCGCAGCGTCTGCCGCGCGAGCTCTCCGGCGGCCAGCAGCAGCGCATCGCGCTGGCGCGCTGCATGGTCTACCGGCCGTCGATCATCCTGATGGACGAACCGCTGGGCGCGCTCGACAAGAAGCTGCGCGACCACATGCAACTGGAGATCAAGCGCATTCACCGCGAACTGGGCACCACCATCGTGTACGTGACCCACGATCAGGAAGAGGCGATGACGATGTCCGATCGCATCTGCCTGATGAACGGCGGCGCGATCGAACAACTGGGTACGCCCGCCGACCTGTATTTCCGGCCGCGCACCGTGTTCGTGGCCGATTTCCTCGGCGAATCGAACCTGCTCGACGCGGTGGTGACGCATCTCGACGGCGATCAGGTGGGCGTGAGCGTCCGTGGCCAGGCCGGCATCGGGCGGGCGACCGTCAACGGGCATGCGCCGCGCATCGGGCAGAAGGTCAAGCTGATGCTGCGCCCGCAGAATCTGCGGGTCAATGCCAGCGAGCCGGCCGACAGCCAGATCGCCTGCCAGCTGCGCGACATCATGGTGACCGGCAGCCTGACCAAGCTCTACCTCGCGGCCACGGCCGATGCAGGCACCTCGCTGGTGGCCTCGTATCCGACCTGCCAGCTGGGCCAGCATTATGAAATCGGGCAGACGCTCGGCCTGTCGTGGCACGCGGCCGACGCCGTGGCGCTTGCGGAGTAACGCCATGCAGACATCCGCTGTCCTGGCGCGCAAACCGGCCGACCGGCCAGTCAAACGGTCGTGGCGACCCGTGCTCATGGGCGCGCCGCTGGTCATCCTGCTGGTGGTCATGCTGGTGTATCCGGTCGGCCAGTTGCTGCTGCAAAGCATACACAACGCCACCGGCTTCAACCTGGGCGAGTATCGCCGCCTGTTTGCCACCCCGGTCTATCTCGACGTCCTGATGATCACGTTGAAGATATCGTTGTGGACGACGTTCTTCTCGGTGCTCAGTGCCTACCCGGTGGCCTATCTGATCTCGTCGTTGCGCGGCCGGCGCAAGAACGCGCTGCTGTTCTGGGTGCTGCTGTCGTTCTGGACCAGCTTCCTGGTGCGGACCTTCGCCTGGGTCGTGCTGCTCGGGCGCAATGGCGTGATCAACGATTTCCTGATGGCCGTCGGGCTCATCCATCAGCCGCTGAATCTGCTCTATAACCTGGGCGCCGTCGTCGTCGGCATGGTCCATGCGCTCATGCCGCTGGCCGTGCTGACCATGCTGTCGGTGATGGAGAACATCGACGGCAACCTGCCGCGCGCGGCCGCCACGCTCGGTGCGCGCCCCGGCACGGCATTCTGGAAGATCTATTTCCCGCTGTCGATGCCGGGCGTGGCCGCCGCGGCGCTGATGGTGTTCGTCACCGCGATCGGCTTCTTCATCACGCCGGCGCTGCTGGGCGGGCGCCACCAGACGATGATCACGCAATTGATCATCGACCAGGTGCTGCAGGCCCTGAACTGGGGGTTCGCGGGCGCGATCTCGGTGTTGCTGCTGGTGGTCGTGCTGATCGTGTTTCTCGTCTACGACAAGCTGGTGGGGCTGTCCACCATGACCGGCGGCGAGGCCCGCGCCCGCCAGTCGTCGCTCGGCAGTTGGCCGCGCCGGGCGGGCGACGCCGTGCTGACCGTGCTGGCCATGCTGACCGACCGGCTGATCGATTGCCTGCCCAGGCGCAGGCG
>JAGXBI010000291.1 GCA_018971155.1 Burkholderiales bacterium | reverse complement strand
CCGCCTGGCATGAGCGAGACAACGTTTGCCCGCGACGCCGAATGGGTCGAGCGCGATTTGCACGCGCTCAAGCGCCTGTTCACGGATTGATCCGATCCGGATTGCCGGCGCGATTTCCGTTCAGCCTGCGATCCCCGCAAATTCATCAGTGGCCCGGATCAGGCGGTCGAGAATGCCGGGTTCGTCGTAGGCATGTCCGGCGTCCTTGACGAGGTGGAATTGCGCCTCGGGCCATGCCCGGTGCAAGTCCCAGGCGGTGCGCGCCGGGGTGGCGACGTCGTAACGGCCCTGCACGATCACGCCCGGGATGCCAGCCAGGCGCGACGCATCGCGCAGCAGTTGTCCCGGTTCGAGAAATCCGTCGTGGGTGAAGTAGTGGTTTTCGATGCGTGCGAAGGCCAGAGCATATTCGTCGTTGCCGAATGCGGCGGCCAGCGCGTCGTCCGGCAGCAGCGTGATGGTGCTGCCCTCCCACACGCTCCAGGCCTTGGCGGCAGCCATCTTCTGCGCCTGGTCGTCGCCCGTGAGCCGGCGCCGGTAGGCGGCGATCAGATCGTGCCGCTCGGCGGGCGGAATCGGTGCGATGAAATGCTCCCACTTGTCCGGGAAAAGCCATGAGGCGCCCTCCTGGTAATACCAGTGAAGCTCCTCGCGGCGCACCGTGAAGATGCCGCGCACGATCAATTCGCTGACGTGCTCCGGATGCTTCTGGGCATACGCCAGGGCCAGCGTGCTGCCCCACGAACCGCCGAACACCAGCCAGCGCTCGACGCCGAGCATGGCACGCAGCCGTTCGATATCGGCAACCAAATGCCAGGTGGTGTTCGCTTCGAGGCAGGCGTGCGGCGTCGAGCGGCCGCAACCGCGCTGGTCGAACAGCAACACGCAGTAACGCTGCGGATTGAACAGGCGTCGGTGATCCGCCGAGCACCCGCCGCCGGGGCCGCCGTGCAGAAACACGGCCGGCTTGCCATTAGGATTACCACATAACTCCCAATAGACCCGGTGCCCATCGCCGACGTCGAGCAATCCGCTCTTGAATGGCTCCAGCGGTGGATAAAAACCTCGTGGGGCGGTGCTGCCCGCGAGTTCTGCGTCGGTGCGCTCGGTCATCGTTCGTCCTTGACTTGATCTGGCGAAAACGGCGGCAAGGCGGGCTGGCACAAAGCCCAGGAAGCCGGTTGCCTCATGCGTCATTTTGCACCAAGTGCCATGGGTAGATGCGATTCGGGCGAAACTAAAGCGCTGAGTGTTTTATCCAACTGTTGACGATTTCGCGCGATGCAGGCATCGCCGAGCGAGGCCGCCCAGACGTTTCACTGATCGACCCGAAAAAGTGCCGCGACGTCCTTGGGGTAAATACCTGTTACTCGCCACCCTGTGTGGAGCGGTCTCTCTTGCTGTCGCGCTGGCCGCCGCGGAAATGCAGTCCTCGCGCTGGCAAGCGTATTACCTGAGCCGGCTCGACCGGCGAATGAGTTACCGGGTGCAGGCCGGTCCGAGCGAAGCGATCCGTTTTCCGGACCATGGCCCATACGACTTGCGCCTTGGTTACGCGCAATTACCCGGTTTCGGCCGCAGGCTCGCGCGCGAGGGATTCAGCGTTGCATCGCAGGCCCGCATCTCGCCGGAGATGGCCCGCCTGATGGATCGGGGTTTCTTCGCGCCGTATCGCGAAAAAAACCAGGCCGGCCTGCGCCTTTTCGACTGCGACGGCCTGGCCCTGTATCGCCGGCGTTTTCCACAACTGGCCTATGCCGGGTTCCGGGACATTCCCCCCGTGCTGGTCGACAGCCTGCTCTTTATCGAAGACCATGACCTGCTCGATGCGACCCACCCCATGCGCAACCCGGCGGTCGATTGGCGGCGCTTCCTGCATGCGTTGCTCGACCAGGGGTTGCATCTGTTGGACAGAAGTCATCCGACGCCCGGCGGCAGCACGCTGGCGACCCAGATCGAGAAATATCGACATTCGCCCGGTGGACGCACCGTTTCACGGATGGAAAAGCTGCGGCAGATGGCCAGTGCGTCGATGCGCGCCTATCTCGATGGTGAAAACACGCTGCCCTATCGCCAGCAGATCGTACTGGCCTATTTCAACACGGTACCGCTGGCCGCGCGCGCCGGCCATGGCGCGGTCGAGGGCATCGGCGACGGGCTGGCGCTGTGGTATGGGGAGGATTTCGAACGCGTCAATCAGTTGCTGCGCCGCCCCCCTGGAGCGCCGGGCGCCAACCGGCGGCAGACGCTGGCGCAGGCGCGAGCCTACAAGGAAGCGCTGTCGTTGATCATCGCGCAGCGCGGGCCGTCGTTCTATCTGCAACATGACATGCCGGCGCTGGGCAGGCTGACCGATCATTACCTCGAGTTGCTGGCGAAGGCTGGCGTTATTGCACCGCAATTGCGCGACGCGGCGCTGGCGTTGCCGCTGCGACTGGCGCCGGCACCTGCGCGCCGCCCCGCGCCGTCGTTCGTGACCCGCAAGGCCGTCACCGGCTTGCGGACCCGGCTGGCGACCCGGCTGGGTGTCGACACGCTGTATCACCTCGATCGGCTCGACCTGAGCGCATCGTCCAGTATCGATCGCGCGGCCCAGCAGGCCATCACCGCCGCGCTGATGCGGGTTCGTACCGCGCAGGGCGCCAGGGCGGCCGGCATGTACGGCGTGCAAATGCTGCGTCCCGGCGATGATCCCGGCCGGCTAAGGATCAGCTTCACTTTGTACGAGCATCGCGGGAACGCCAATTGGTTGCGCGTGCAGGCCGATACGGTGGACGAGCCATTCGACCTGAATCGCGATGCTCGCCTGAACCTGGGCTCGACCGCCAAGCTGCGCACGCTGGCGACCTACCTCGAAATCGTCACGGCGCTGCACCAGCGCTACGCCGGCCTGCCGGCGGCCGCGCTGCGCCAGCTCAAGCCGGCACCGGAGGATGTCCTGAGCCGCTGGGCGGTCGATTATCTGATTCACGCGCCCGGCGCCAGCCTGCCGCAGATGCTCAGAGCCGCGATGCAGCGCAGGTATTCGGCCGACCCGGGCGAGGCGTTCGCCACCGGCGGTGGATTACAGCGCTTTCACAACTTCGCCAGGTGGGAGAACTCGCAGATATTCACGGTCCAGGCGGCGTTCCAGAATTCCGTGAACCTGGTTTTCGTGCGGCTGATGCGCGATATCGTGCATTACGAAATCCTGCGGATCGACCCGACGGTCGACCAATGGCTGGCCGCTCGCCAATCACCTCAGCGACAGGCCTATCTGATTCGCTTCGCCGACATGGAAGGCAGCGAATTCCTGCGGCGCTTCTACCGCACCTACCACGGCAAGACGCCGGATGACGCGCTCGATCGGCTGCTGCAAAACAAATGGATCACCCCGGTGCGTCTGGCGGTGGCGCTGCGCACCATCGAGCCTGCGGCCAGCGAGGCGCAGTTCGCGCAAGCCATGCGACAGCGCTTGCCGGCGACCTACCGCGCGCTGTCCGATCGCGACCTGCAAGCGCTCTACACGAAATATGGCGTCGACCGCTTTTCCCTCAACGACCGTGGGTATCTGGTCGGAGTGCATCCGCTCGAGCTGTGGCTGGTCGCGTATCTGCGCGCCCATCCGGCAGCCAGCCTGGCGCGGGTGCTGCAGGTCAGCCACGCGCAGCGCGAACAGGCATACGGGTGGCTCTTCAAGGCCCGCAACCGGGCCGGTCAGACGAACCGGATCCGGCACCTGCTCGAAATCGCCGCGTTCGAGCGCATCGATCAGGACTGGCGCAGGCTGGGTTATCCGTTCGGCACGCTGACGCCGTCGCTGGCCACCGCAATTGGCGCCTCGGGCGACCGTCCCGAGGCGCTGGCGCAGTTGATCGGGCTGATTCTCGATCATGGCGTGCAATGGCCGGACGAGTCGGTGCGTGAGCTGCAATTCGCGCAAGGCACGCCTTACGAGACGAATTTCGTGCGGCGCCCGGCCCCAGGCGTGCGCCTGTTGCCGGCGGCCGTCGCCGATACGCTGCATCGCGCGCTGGTCAGCGTGGTCGATGGCGGTACCGCTGACGGGCTGAGGGGCGTGTTCGACGTGGCCGGCGGCAAAACCGGCACGGGCACGCAGAATTTCTCGGTTTACGCTCCCGGCGGGCGCTTGATCGCCACGCGCGATATCGACCGCAGCGCCACCTTTGTGTTCTTTGTCGGCAACCGGCTGTTCGGCACCGTCACCGCCTATGTGCACGAGCCCTACGCGTCCCGTTACTCCTTCACCAGCGCGATGGCGGTGCAGTTGCTGCGCTCGGTCGCGCCGATCGTCAAGGCCATGGCGGCACCGCGCGATGCGCCGACGCCATTGGCCTGTCACGGCTGAGCGAGCGGCCGGCGTCAGGACCGGTATTTTTCGACCAGAGCCAGCGCGATCGCTTCGCTCTGGGCATCCGGCTCGCCAGTGATGTCGGCTGGCCGGAAGTGCATCTGAAAAGCAGTGATGACCTTGCGCGTGGCATCGTCGAGCGTGCCGGTTTGTTCGATTCGATATCCGTACCTGGCCAACGCCTGCTGAATGCGCGCGACCGACGCCGGCTCCGAGGGCTTTCTGCCGGCAAGATATTTCTCGACGGTGCCGGCGTCGGGCCAGGCGCCGATCCCCCTCTGCGCCAGCGCTTGCC
>JAGXBI010000290.1 GCA_018971155.1 Burkholderiales bacterium | reverse complement strand
ACCTGTGACAGCGGCCATAGGCACCACGCCAGCGCGCCGCGAGCTTGCCACTGCGCGGCAACATGCACGGCCAGCGCCTCTGTCAGGCGGCGCAGGTTGGCCCAACGCGCGCTCGCGGCAGGCAAGCTCATCCTCCGGCGCCCGGGTTGGCGCGCGTGGCGAATGTCAGATGCGACAGTCCGGCCAGGCGCGCGGCCTCCATGACGTTGATGACCGCCTGGTGTGTGGACTGCGCGTCGGCATTGATAATCAGCACCGGCTCTCCGCCATTGGCACGGCTGTGCGCCGCGTCCGCAGCTTGTTTGAGCGCTGCGTTCAGTGCGGCCGGAGCGCTGTCGGCCAGGACCCGACGGTCAATCGCGTAGGTCCCGTCGGCGCCGACTGAAACCACGATTTTCTCCGGCACGGGCAACGCCTTGTTCGCATCGGCTACCGGTAGCGTGACCTTGAGCGCCGTGTATTTCGTATAGGTCGTGGTGATCATCAAAAAAATGAGAATCACCAGCAGCACATCGATGAGCGGGATCAGGTTGATCTCCGGCTCGGCCTTCTCCAATCCGCGGCGAAAATTCATCGGTCGGGTCCCTGGGCCTTAGTGACGCGGCACGGTCGCATCGAGGAAATGCACGGCTTGGGTTTCGAGTTCCACCAGGTATGCGTCCACGCGAGCGCGGAAATATCGGTAGAAAATCATTGCCGGAATGGCGATCATCAGGCCGAAGCCGGTGTTGTAGAGCGCAACGGAAATGCCGTGGGCCAATTGCGTCGGATCGGTGCCCGCCGCACTTTGCGAACCGAAGATCTCGATCATGCCCACTACCGTGCCGAACAATCCCATCAACGGTGCCACCGAGGCAATCGTGCCGAGCGCGCTCAGGTAGCGCTCCAGTTCGTGCGCGACGGCACGGCCGGTCTCCTCGATGGTTTCCTTGGCGACATCGCGGGGAGCGTCGGGATTCTGGCTGACGAATCGCACGCCGGTCACCAGAATCTTCCCCAGTGCCGAGGCGAGGGCCATCTGCTCGAGCGCCTCGCTGCTCTTTGCGTGCGGGCGCCGCACCAGTTGCAGCGCCTTGTCGAGCACGTCGGGAGGCAACACGCGGTCGCGCCGCAGACTGATGGTTCGCTCGACAATCAAGGCCAGAGCAATGACGGAGGCAATCAATAGCGGCCAAATGGGCCAGCCGGCGGCCTGAATAACGGCAAACAATCTGAACCTCGTGATGCGGGATGAAGGAAACGGCGTAAACAGGCCGCACTCTAGCGCGCCCCCGTCCGACCGGCAAGGTGGTTTTCGGCCACACGATCTCCGGACCGATCTGGCAAAAAAGTCAAAATGCCCGTAAGTGATTGTTCCGAAGGCGTTTACTCCCTGGGTTCGAAAAATCAGGGGCGCTATGCGTAACAAAAATGAAGCATCGGGATAAAGGAATGTGATTAGAATAATTTCGCAATCTGTGGATAACTTTGTGAACATCTCGTCTCTGGGCGATTTAACTTTCCGGTTTCTATCGTCTCGAGTGAGTCGAATTATTTTTTTTGGCAGTGAATATCTATAAAAATCAAATATTTATATTTGATATCTCTCGCGAAAGACGAGATATCGATGGAAAAGTCCCGATAACCCGAGTCTGTGGAAAGAATTTGGCTGGCCAACCCGCATGAAAACTGATTGGGAAGAGAAAAAGCCCGAATTTGCTGCGGATCGGGCCATAAGTGTTTCAGAATTGAACAGCCGCGTGGCTGCCGTGCTCGAGCGAAATTTTCCGCTCGCATGGGTCAGCGGCGAGATTTCCAACTTTACCCGGGCAGCCAGCGGGCACTGGTATTTCTCGATCAAGGACGCGCGCGCGCAAATGCGTTGCGTGATGTTCCGCGGCCGGGCGCAGCACGCGGATTTTTCGCCGCGCGAGGGGGACCGCGTCGAGGTACGAGCGCTGCTATCCATGTATGAGCCGCGCGGAGAAGTGCAACTGAACGTCGAAGCGATTCGCCGCGCCGGTCAGGGCAATCTTTACGAAGCGTTTTTGCGGCTGAAAGAAAAACTGGCTGCCGCGGGGTTGTTCGACGCCCAGCGCAAGCGGGCGCTGCCTGCATTCGTTCGCAGCGTCGGTGTGGTGACTTCGCTGCAGGCGGCCGCCTTGCGCGACGTTTTGACCACGCTGGCGCGGCGCGCGCCGCATTTGTCGGTGATCGTGTATCCCGCGCCGGTGCAGGGCGCCGATGCGGCCGCGCGCCTGGCTGCCGCGCTCGAGAAGGCGAATGCGCGGGGCGAGGTGGATGCGCTGCTGCTGTGTCGAGGCGGCGGCTCGATCGAGGACCTGTGGGCGTTCAACGAAGAGGTGCTGGCACATGCGATTGTGGCCAGTCGCCTGCCGGTCATCAGCGCGGTCGGTCATGAGACGGATTTCACGATCGCCGATTTCGTGGCGGACGTGCGGGCACCCACCCCCACCGCAGGTGCCGAACTGGTCAGCGCCTCTCGCGACGAATGCTTGCGCGTGCTCGGGCGTTTCGGCGAACGCCTGCGGCATGCGGTGACGCGCGGCCTGGAGCGCCGCACGCAGCAACTCGATTGGCTCGCGCGCGCATTGGTCAGTCCGCGCGAGCAATTGGCGCAGCATCGCAGCCGGCTTGAGCATTTGTCTGCGCGATTGCATCACGCCCTGGTGCAACCGGTCGTGCGCGAGCGGGGCAAGGTCGGTTTGCTCGCACTACGCGTGACCCAGGCCCGCCCGCAAGTCGCGTCGGCCCAGGCCCATCTGGCGCGGCTTGGCCAGCGGCACGCCGCCGCGATGTGGCGCCGGTTGGAGCGCAGCAGCGCACGCAGCGCCGATCTGTCGAGCCGGCTCGAACTGCTCAGTCCCCGTCACACACTGGCGCGCGGCTACGCTGCGCTACTCGACGAGCGCGGCCGGGCGGTGCGTGACCCGCATCGGCTGCAGCCAGGCCGTCAAGTGACGGTACATCTGGCCGAAGGGGCCGCCGATCTGCGCATTGGTGACGTGCAAGTCAGGCTAGACGATACTTTTTGATTGGCCTGCATGACGCTCAAGCCGATAACTGCCGGCAATCTGCGGGCAACGGCGCCAAAACCCGCGCGAACTGCCGGGAGTACCGTCTTCACCGCACAGACCGGGAGCCCTTCGTGTTTGCGGGGTTATTTCATCTGGCCTACAATGGTCCGTTCCGGATAGTTCTTTTCGGGTTCCCCTCAGAGCACAAAGGAAAACACTATGGAACATCAGCTTCCCCCCCTGCCATATGCGCTAGACGCGCTGCAACCGCATATCTCCAAAGAAACCATGGAGTATCACTATGGCAAGCATCATCAAGCCTATGTGACGAATCTGAACAATCTGGTCAAAGGCACCGAGTTCGAAAGCCTGGGCCTCGAAGACATCATCAAGAAAGCGTCGGGCGGCGTTTTCAACAACGCGGCACAAATCTGGAATCACACTTTCTTCTGGAACAGCCTGTCGCCCAAGGGCGGCGGTCAACCGACCGGTGCGCTGGCTGACGCCATCAGCAAGAAATGGGGTTCGGTCGATGCGTTCAAGGACGCGTTCAGCAAGTCGGCCGCCGGTAATTTCGGTTCGGGTTGGACGTGGCTGGTCAAGAAGGCCGATGGCTCGGTCGATATCGTCAATACGAGCAATGCCGCCACGCCGTTGACCACGGCCGACAAGCCGTTGCTGACCATCGACGTGTGGGAGCACGCTTACTACATCGATTACCGCAACGCCCGTCCGAAATTCGTCGAGGCGTTCTGGAATCTCGTGAACTGGGATTTCGCAGCGAAGAATTTCGCCTGAGCTGCCAGGCAGTCCCAAAAAAAACCTCGCCCGTTGGCGAGGTTTTTTTATGGCCGGATCCCCGGCTTGGAGGAGGCTCAGCGGGGCTGCGGCAGGCCAGAGATGCGCATGCCCGGCTTGATTCCCTTTTCACTGAACCAGCCTTGATTCATTTCGAGTGCGAACCTTACCGGCTGTGTCGGGCAATGGTTGCTTTCGGTCTGCGGCGCCATCCGCTCGATATTGACGATGGTGCCATCGTCGGCAAGAAAGGCGATCGACAGCGGCAGGAAGGTATTTTTCATCCAGAAGCAGTGACCGGCGGGTTGCTCGAAAATAAACAGCATGCCCTGATTGGCCGGTAGCTGTGTCCGGTACATCAGGCCTTGTTCCCGATCGGGTTCATTGGCCGCGACCTCGGCCTTGATCAGATAAATGCCGGCAGTCAGCTCGATGGTCGGGAATTGGCTCGCCGGCTTGATCTGCGCGGTCGCCACGGGCGAAAAGAAGGATAGGGTCGTGAGGCAGAGACCGCACAGCAGGGGGTAAATCTTGCGCAGGATGACGAGCACGGAAACACTCCGCTAGGTTGAGAGAATTTGGTGGACGTATCGTTCCGGCTAAGCGTACTACGGCTTTGCTTCGATTTGAAACGGGTGGCCGGAAAATGTTTCTCCGCGGCAATAAAAAAAGCAGGTTGCCGGAGCAACCTGCCTGAGTCCGGCAAGACCGGAATTACTTGGCGGCCGGTTTCTTGGCCGCTTTCTTCTTGCTGTGGTGACGCACCACGTGGTGCTTCTTGGTGGCTTTATGAGCTTTCTTGGCGGCAGGCTTGGCTGCCGGTGCCGGTTCAGCGGCCG
>JAGXBI010000289.1 GCA_018971155.1 Burkholderiales bacterium | reverse complement strand
GTTTGCCATTGCCGAAGAAGGCGCACGCGGTAATCAGGGTTTTCTGGAGCTGCAGCCCCTGCTCGCACAGGTGGTGGAGCGGATCGACGAGCTTTACCACAGCGAAAACCAGAACGATGTCACCGGTGTGCCGACCGGCTTCACCGATCTCGATCGAATGACCTCGGGCCTGCAGGGCGGGGATCTGGTCATTGTCGCCGGGCGCCCCTCGATGGGTAAAACGACGTTCTCGATGAACATCGGCGAGCACATCGCCGTAGAGGAAGGCCTGCCGGTCGCGGTATTTTCGATGGAAATGCCGGGCACCCAGCTTGCCATGCGGATGTTGGGCTCGGTCGGGCGACTCGACCAGCACCGGTTGCGTACCGGCCGGCTGACCGACGAGGACTGGCCCAAGCTGACGCACGCGATGCAGAAAATGAACGACACGCAGCTTTTCGTCGACGAGACGCCTGCGTTGAATCCCATGGAGCTGCGCGCCCGCGCGCGGCGCCTGGCCCGCCAGTGCGGCAAGCTTGGCCTGATCATCATCGATTATTTGCAACTGATGTCCGGCTCCAGTTCAGGGGAAAACCGGGCCACGGAAATCTCGGAGATCTCGCGTTCGCTCAAGGCCCTGGCCAAGGAATTGAATGTTCCCGTCATTGCGCTGTCGCAGCTCAACCGCGGTTTGGAGCAACGCCCGAACAAGCGGCCCGTGATGTCGGATTTGCGTGAATCCGGCGCTATCGAGCAGGATGCCGACGTTATCCTCTTTATCTACCGGGACGAAGTCTACAACCCGGACTCGCCTGACAAGGGGACCGCGGAAATCATCATCGGCAAGCAACGTAACGGGCCGATCGGAACCGTGCGACTGACTTTCATCGGCGCGTATACCAAGTTCGACAATTTCGCCGGGCAGAACTATTGATGTCGCACGCCGCCGCTCAATAGGCGTTGCTGGCAAAACGCGCGATCGGATCGCTATCGTTGCCGTCACCATGGCTGGCGCGGTCGCTGGGAAGCGGCGCAGCGGCGGGCGAATCCGGCAACGGCGCAGTGGCGTTATCGGCTTGCGCCGGCTGGGTGGGTCCCGGCGACTGAGGAGCGGATTCCGGCTCGGCAAGCGGTGCGGCCGGCGCGGAGCGCTGCGCCGCCAACGAGCCGACTTCGGCAGGAGCGCGCTCGGCGGCTACGCGCCGTGCGCCGTTGTAGTGGGCAATCCAATAAGGCAGGTTCATGTTGGCCAGGCTGACCGTGCCGCCTGTCTTGGGCGCGTGCACGAATAGGCCTTTGCCGACATAAATCCCGACATGAGAGTCGGGGCGACCGTCGGTGTCGAAAAACACCAGGTCTCCCGAGGCGAGATTCCGCGGACTGACTGGCGTGCCGATCGTGCTCATTTGCGCTGCCGTGCGCGGCAGATCGACGCCCGCGGCCCGCTGCACGACGTACTTCACCAGGCCGCTGCAATCGAAGCCGGAGGCGGGCGTGTTACCGCCCCAACGATAAGGGACGCCAACCAATCCCATGGCTTCGAGCGTGATTTCTTCCTGCCCGGCGCTATGGTCGGCGCCAAATGGGCCGGTGCGATAGCCGTAGCTTGCCGCGTGGTGAGACATTGGCACGCTCGAACAGGCGGCCAGCAAGGAGGCCGTGGCCAGCGCCGCCAGCAATCGGTGTGCTTTGAGGCCCCGGCACGAGGCAACGGATGATGGGCCCGATGAGCCGGGCGATAACGTGACTGACATTGAATGTTATTCACGCGTTACGTCAGATACCTCGCATAGTACGTTGTTTCTTTTGAGATTGGAGGTTTTGGCATATTTTCCCGAGAACGACGCACGGATTTTGTCGCTTTATCGTCACAAGGCACGACCGGTCGCGCTCAATGAAAATGGCGCCCCTCTTGCGAGCGGGCGCCATCGGATCGGCGTTTTTCGGCTAGAGAATTTCGGCCGCGTAGTCGGCCAGACGCGAGCGCTCCCCGCGCGCCAGCGTAATATGGCCGCTGTGTCCCCAGCCCTTGAAGCGGTCCACGACGTAGGTAAGTCCCGAGCTGCCCTCGGTCAGATAAGGCGTGTCGATTTGCGAGATATTGCCCAGACAGATGAGTTTGGTGCCAGGACCCGCTCGTGTCACCAGCGTCTTCATCTGCTTGGGTGTCAGATTCTGCGCTTCATCGATGATGACGAACTTGTTGACGAAGGTGCGGCCGCGCATGAAATTCATGCTTTTGACTTTCAGGCGGGTACGGATCAGCTCCTGGGTGGCAGCTCGGCCCCATTCGCCGGCGGTGTCGTCGGTTTTTTGGAGCACTTCGAGGTTATCGTCGAAGGCGCCCATCCAAGGTTGCATTTTCTCTTCCTCGGTACCGGGCAGAAAGCCGATGTCCTCGCCAACCGGAACCGTGGCGCGCGTCACGATGATTTCGTTGTAACGCTTGTCGTCAAGCACTTGCGCCAACCCGGCGGCCAGCGCGAGCAGCGTCTTGCCGGTACCCGCCTGGCCCAACAGGGTGATGAAATCTACCTCCGGATTCATCAGCAGGTTAAGCGCGAAATTCTGTTCCCGGTTGCGCGCGGTGATGCCCCACACGTTGTTCTTGTGGTGCCCGTAATCACGCAGGGTCTGTAGCAGCGCGGTCTTGCCGTTGATTTCCCTGACCTGGGCATAGAACGGCGCCTCGCCATTGGCAGATTCCAGATAGACGAACTGGTTGATCAGAAAGGCGGCGCATAGCGGCCCCGTGACGCGATAGAACGTCGTGCCGGTCCGATTGTCCTGCCAGCTCTCCATTCCTTTGCCGTGCCGCGTCCAGAAGTCCTGCGGCAATGCCATCACACCGGAGTACAGCAGGTCGCTGTCCTCCAGCACCTTGTCATTGAAATAGTCTTCGGCCGGCAGGCCCAGCGCATGCGCCTTGACCCGCATGTTGATGTCTTTCGACACCAGCACGACCTGGCGATCCAGGTGCTTGCTCTGCAAGGCGCGCACGACGCCGAGGATCTGATTGTCCGCCTTGCCCTGCGGCAGGCCCTCGAGCGGCTCCGCGTGCGGCAGGTCGGTCTGAAAGTACAGTCTGCCCCGGGCTTCCTGGTTGCCCAGGCGCGACAGCAAAATGCCGTCGGCCATCGACTTGGTGCTTTCCGCGACCAGGAGCGCATCCAGTGTCCGGCTCACCTGCCTGGCGTTGCGGGCGACTTCCGACATGCCCTTCTTGTGATTGTCGAGTTCCTCCAACGTCATCATCGGCAGATAGACGTCATGCTCCTCGAAGCGGAACAGGCTGGTCGGGTCGTGCATCAGGACATTGGTGTCCAGCACGAACAGCTTGGCTGGTTCGGCAGTCTTCTGGCGAGCCGCGCGGCGGGCCTTGGGAGCGGATTTTTCCAAGTCGTCGGATTTCTCCATGTTGATGGAGGGCATCGGCGCTCGGGTGGCCGGAGCGCGGCTTTGCGGCGCCGAGGGAGCGCTGGCTGCCTGGCCACCGCTTTCGCTCAGGGACGCATGTTCGGCGGCAGGGACGGGTTTTTTTGTGTCGGTACGAGAGGGTTTCAGACGAGAGGAGAACTGATCCGGGGTCAAAAGCGAGCCCGGTTTAGTCGGGGCGGGTGGCAGAGGCATAAATTTCCCGTTCAAGTAGTACACCAGCCTCCGGCGCGATATGCTGCGCCGGAGCAACAAAAAGCCGCCTGCCCGGACGCTCCGGAGAGGCGGCTTGCCCGCGTGACGCCGCTGCTGCATCGTTGCGGCGCCGACAACCTTTGAGTTCTTCTTTGCGCTCGATCATTACGACCGACTATAACGCCAGTTATAGCACTTGTACAGCAGCCAGCACGTCCCCGACATGTCCAGGCACCTTGATGCCACGCCACTCCTGGCGAAGCACTCCGTCGGCATCGATCAGGAAGCTGCTGCGCTCGATGCCTCGTACTTCTTTGCCATACATTTTTTTCATCTTGATGACATCGAACAATTGACATACCGCCTCATCCTGATCCGACACGAGCGGAAATGGCAGGCCGAGCTTGTTCTTGAAATTGTCGTGGGATTTGAGGCTGTCTCGGGAGATGCCGATGATTTCCGCACCGGCTTGTTTGAATTTCGGGTACAGATCGCGAAATTCCATGCCCTCGGCGGTACATCCGGGTGTGTTGTCCTTCGGGTAGAAATAGACTACCAGCTTGGTGCCTCGGTGGGCGCTCAACGAAAAATCTCCGCCGGTGGCGGGGGCGCTGAAATCGGGCACGGGTTTGTTGAGTACGACCGTCAAAATGCGCTCCTTTTTATGTTGGGGCTGGGGGCCCCCAGGGTATCGACGCTGCCGCGCTCACGCTTGCGCTGCCGCGCCTTGCAAAATCAACTCGCCTGCGCGTCCCGGAATTTCCCCCCAGACCACCGGGCATGCCGGGAGCGAGTGAATATCCAGAGTCGCATAATAATCGCCCATGGAGACGAGTTGATGACCTTGACGCTGCCAGCCGGCGAGCAGCTCGCTGAAGATCGGCGCCAACTTTTGACCCTCGAGTTCGGCATGCAGCGTAAAGACATGATTCTGCATGGAATTCTCGGTGCGGGCGAGTATATCGGCCGCCACCGCCGCGGCGTCGCGCCCATCGACCCCGAGCAACTCGTCGAGCGTCGGCAGCGTCGTGGGCAACTGGACGTGCGA
>JAGXBI010000014.1 GCA_018971155.1 Burkholderiales bacterium | reverse complement strand
CCCGGCGGTGATGCTGGGCGCATTCGAGCAGGCGTGCGAGGCCGCCGGCATCGCCCACGTACACCTCGAACGCTTCGCTCCGGCGCCCGATGCCGCGCCCCCCGCAGCGGCCGCCAGCGGCTACACGGTGGAACTCGCCAGGAGCGGCAAGAGCGTTCGCGTCGAGCCCGGCGCGACCCTGCTCGACAGCCTGCTTGCGGCGGGTGCCGACGTCCAGACCAGCTGCCTGGAAGGCATTTGCGGCACCTGCGAGACGCGCGTGCTCGAAGGTTGCCCCGATCACCGCGACTCGGTACTCAGTGCAGCGGAGCGCGCCACCAACAAAGTAATGATGATCTGCGTATCGGGCTGCAAGGGCGAGCGCCTGGTGCTCGACCTCTGACTGCCTGCCTGGAAATAACACAATGACGATTCTCGGTATTGAACAAATCACCTACGGCGTGACGGATCTCGACACCTGCTGCCGTTTCCTGCGCGACTGGGGCCTCAAGGAGCTCTCGCGCGACGCGCACGGCGCGCGCTTCGAGACGCTCAACGGTTGCCGCGTGGTGCTGGCCGCGCATGACGATCCGTCGTTGCCGCCGGCCATGGAAGAAGGCCCGACGCTGCGCGAAGTGACCTGGGGCGTGGCCGGCGCGGCCGAGCTCGACGATCTGCGGCCGCGCCTGGCGCAGCAACCGGGCTTCTATGCACGCGACGGCGCGCTCGGTTGCATCGATCCGAACGGCCTGGCGATCCGCGTCGAGGCGAGCCGCAAGCGCGAACTCGACGTGAGGGGCTCGCCGTCCAACGCATGGGGCCAGGCCGCGCGCATCGACCAGCCCAGCCCGATCTACGAGCGCGCCGAGCCGATCGAGGTCGGGCACGTGGTGTTCTTCACCAACGCGCTGGCCCAGACCGAGCGCTTCTACCGCGAGGCGCTGGGCTTCGAGCTGTCCGACCGTTATCCGGAGCGCGGCGCGTTCATGCGTTGCGCGCCGCACGGCGGGCACCACGACCTGTTCCTGCTGCAATTGCCCAACGGCAAGCGCGGCCTGAATCACGTCGCCTTCACGGTGCGCGACATCCACGAGGTATTCGGCGGCGGCCTGCACATCGACCGCTGCGGCTGGCAAACGCAGCTGGGGCCGGGGCGCCATCCGATCTCATCGGCTTACTTCTGGTATTTCAAGAATCCGTGCGGCGCGCTGATCGAGTACTACGCCGACGAAGACATCCTGACGCCGGCCTGGCAGCCGCGCGACTTCGAGCCTGGCCCGACGGTATTCGCCGAATGGGCGGTCGACGGCGGGCTCGACGGCGTGACGCGCCGGCAGAAGAACGCCGGGCAGGCGCCCGGCGGCAAATTCATGACCGATACCGACAAGCGCTGAATGGCCTGGCGGGCCGGCGGCGGTATCAGGCCGGCGCCTGCCGGTAATTGAGCTTGTAGGACAGTTCATTGGCCGCGGCAACGACCTGGCTGACCAGATCGTTGTCCTGCGCCCGGTCCTCGAGTTGCGGGCGCGGCACCGTGACGCTGATTGCCGCGACGATCTTGTTGCGGTGATCCCGCACCGGCGCGACCACCGTGGAAATGCCGTACTCGAAAAACGACTGGCTGGTCGCATAGCCGCGCGCGGCATACTCCTGCACGCGTGCGAAGAGCGCCTCGATGGTCTCGGGGGTATGGTCGGTGTAGCGCTTGAGCGGGCCTTGCGGATACAGCCTGTGCAATGCCGCCAGATCGCAATCGCCCAACAGCACCTGGCCGATCACCGTGGCATGCGCCGGCAGGCGGGTGCCGATGCTCACCGCGCTGAACACCGGATCGCGGCTGGCGGCCTTGGCGACGAAGACCGCGTCTTGCCGATCCAGAATGATGATGTGGCTCGAATAGCCGGTCGCGTCGCGCAATCTCTCGATGATCGGATTGCCCAGGTCGGTCAGCTCGAGCGAGTTCAGATACTCGAAGCCCAGCCGCAGCACCGAGACGCCCAGCCGGTAATTGCGATCGCCGCTGGCGGCGCGCTCGATGAAGCCGAGCGATTCGAGCGTCTGCAGCAGGCGGAATACCGTCGAGCGGGGCACGTCGAGCCGGCGCGACAACTCGGCGCCGTTGAGCACGGGCTCCTGTTTGGAAAATTCCATCAGGATCCTGAGCCCGCGTTCGAGGCCGGGTACCGCATATTTATTGTCTTCGCTCATGACATCACTGGGGTCTTGCTGACGTGAAGGTGGCGCCAGCCCTGCGAAGGGGCCGATCCTGCGCAGGGATTATGCCTTAAATCGGTGCGCGTCCGGCCGCACGGCGCACGCCAGTGCGGCCGATCAACCCGGAAAGCGCGTGCGGCCGGCTTGCATCAGGCATGCCGCCAGATAGGCCGCGGCCGGCGTCAGCGGCACATCGGCGCGACGCACCAGACTGATCTCGGTGCTCAGGCTCGGCAGCCGCGCCGGCACGGCGACGATGCCGGTGCATTCGGGCAGCGCCAGCAAGGGTTCGGGAAACAGGCTCAGCAAATCGGTATTGCGCACCAGCGCGACCGCCGTGCTGTATGACTCGCACACGAGGATCCGCTCGGGCGGCGCGACGCCGCTGGTCGCGAACAGTTGCTGGATCAGCCCGCCGTGCCCCTCCTGCAGGCGGCTGCTCAGCGCCCATTCCTGCGCGGCCAAGGCAGCCGGCGACGGATCGGCCAGCACCGGGTGGCCGGCCCGCGCGGCTATCGCCTGCTGGGCGTGGAAGCAGGACTCGGTGACGAAATCGTTGCCCAGAGACACATTGCTTTGCACCGTCATGGCGAAGTCGAGCGTGCCGTTGCGCACCCCCGGCACGACGATCGGCGCAAGGCCTTCGACCAGACGCAGCGCGACGTTGCGATAGCGCTGACGGAATGCCTTGAGCGCGTCCGGCAGCACCGTCAGGACAACCGCCGGTGTCAGACCGATTGCCACGCTGCCCGTATCGATGCCTTGCGACTGATTCAATTCATCGCGCGCCTGCTGCATTTGCCGCACGATCAGCCGGGCGCGCATCAGCAGCCGCTGCCCGTCCTCGGTCAGCTGGATGCCGCGTGCGTTGCGCGCGATCAGCGGCAAGCCGGCGTCGTCTTCCAGTTCGCGCAGCGCCTTGGTCACGGCGGCCTGCGACAGAAACAGCGCGCGCGCCGCGCCGCGGATGCTGCCGTGCTCGGCGGCGCTGACGAAGGCGCGCAACTGATGATATTTCATGCGGGCTCCTGGCCGTAATCGGGGGGTGCGCGGCGGCGCGGTTGGGTCGGTCGAATGACAACCAATGGTGTTCGGTGCCTGAAAATATTGTCTTCCGGTAGTCTCAGAGTCACTCTACCATCGTCTGATAAGACTTCCTATTCAGACTATTCCAGGAGACGCCGTTGGCCCTGCACGATCCCTCCCCATTGGATGCCATTGCCGCCTTTGCCGACGACATCGTTACGTTGCGGCACCGGATTCACCAGCACCCCGAACTCGGATTCGAGGAATATCAGACCAGCGACCTGGTCGCCGAACGGCTGCTGTCGTGGGGCTACGAGCTCACGCGCGATATCGGCGGCACCGGGCTGGTGGCCACGCTGCGCGTGGGCGACGGCCGGCGTCGCCTGGGCCTGCGTGCCGACATGGATGCCTTGCCGATCCAGGAACAAACCGGGCTGCCATACGCCAGCGTGCATGCCGGCAAGATGCACGCCTGCGGCCACGACGGACATACCGCGATGCTGTTGGGCGCGGCACGCTATCTGGCTGCCACCCGGCGTTTCTCGGGTACGTTGAATCTGATTTTCCAGCCGGCCGAGGAAGGTTTGGCGGGTGCCAAGCGCATGCTCGACGATGGCCTGTTCGAGCGCTTTCCCTGCGACGCGATTTTCGCCATGCACAACATGCCCGGGTTCGCCGAGCGCAAGCTGGTGTTTCACGCCGGCGCATTCATGGCGTCGTCCGACCGGGCCAGCATCACGCTGCACGGCAAGGGCGGGCATGGCGCCGAGCCGCACAAGGCGATCGACCCGGTGGTGGCCGCCGCCAGCATCGTGCTCGGGCTGCAGACCATCGTCGCGCGCAACGTCGATGCGCAGCACCCGGCGGTCATCACGGTGGGTTCGATCAAATCGGGCGAAGTCGCCAATGTGGTGCCGCAAAGCGCGCAGATGGAATTGAGCATCCGCGCCCTGGACGCCGGCGTGCGCGACTTGCTGGAGGCGCGCATTCGCGCGCTGGTCGAGGCCCAGGCGCAGAGTTTCGGGCTGCGTGCCGAGATCGATTACTGGCGGGGGTACCCGGTGCTGGTCAACGATGCCGGGCAAACCGAATTCGCGCGCCGCGTGGGCGAGGAACTGGTCGGCAGTGAAAACGTGATCGCCGATACCCGGCCGCTGATGGGCAGCGAAGACTTCGCCTACCTGCTGCAGCATTGCCCCGGCAGTTATTTGCTGATCGGCAATGGCGCGGGCGAGCAGGTATGCACGGTGCACAATCCGGGCTATGACTTCAACGATCGATGCATTGTCACTGGCGCCGCGTATTGGGCGCTGTTGACGGAGCGCTTCCTGGCCGCCTGACTGGCCAGTGCTCGCGCCGGCCGGCCGCGCAGGCCTGACAACCAGAATTCACAAAGAGGAGACACCATGGACATTTCGATCACGCCGCAGGCCGTGACGCAACCTCGCGCAATGTCGCGCGCCAAGGTCATTTTTGCCGTGACGCTGGGCAACGGCATGGAGTTTTTCGACTTCACCGTGTACAGCTTTTTCGCGGTGCTGATCGGCAAGCTGTTTTTCCCGGTACACGATCCGCTCGGGCAGTTGCTGCTCTCGGTGGGCACCTTCGGCGCGGGCTTCATCACGCGCCCGCTGGGCGGCGTGATGCTCGGCGCCTATGCCGACCGGGCCGGCCGCAAGGCGGCGATGACACTGACGATTTTCCTGATGGCGCTGAGCACGGGCCTGATCGGCCTGACGCCGACCTACGCGCAGATCGGCCTGGCCGCGCCCGCGCTGGTCGTGCTGGCGCGCCTGCTGCAGGGTTTTTCGGCGGGCGGCGAAGTCGGCGCGTCGACGACCTTGCTGGTGGAGTACGCGAGCGCCCGCACGCGCGGCTTCTATGGCAGTTGGCAACTGGCGAGCCAGGGTGCCGCGGCGCTGTTCGGCGCTTTGCTGGCGACGCTGCTGTCGGCGGCGCTGCCGGTCGAGTCGCTGGAGAGTTGGGGCTGGCGCCTGCCGTTCCTGCTGGGGATTCTGGTCGCGCCGCTGGGCGCCTTCATTCGTCGCCGCCTGGGCGAAACGCATACGCCGCATGCGGCCGATGCGCCGCACGGCTCGGTGCGTGAAGTGCTCGGCCGGCATCGCACCATCACGCTGCTGGGTATCGTGCTGACCGTCGGCGGCACGGTGGCCAATTACATCGTGCTGTTCTACATCCCGACTTATGCGATCCGCATCCTCGGCATGTCGATGAAAGTGGCGATGCTCGCCGGCGTGATGGCCGGTCTGATCACCTTCGTATCCTCACCGTTGTTCGGCGCATGGTCCGACCGCTGGGGGCGCAAGCCGCTGATTCTGTGGTCGCGCCTGGCGATCATCGTGTTGATCTATCCGGCCTTCTGGCTGCTGCACAGCTGGCCGAGCGTCGGCGTGCTGCTGGCGGTGGTCGCCGTGATGTCGCTGCTCAACGCGATGAGCGGGGTGCCGACCATCGTGATCATGCCGGAACTGTTTCCCAAAGCCGTACGCGCGACCGGCATGGCGATCGTCTACAGCGTCGGTGTTGCGCTATTCGGCGGTTTCGCGCAGTTCATCGTGACCTGGCTGATCAAGGTCACGGGCGATCCACTGTCGCCCTCGTGGTATGTGATCGGCTGCGGCGTCGCGTCACTGCTGGCGCTGTGGCCGATCCGCGAATTCGCCGGACGCGAACTCGATTGAGGCATTACGGCCGGTCGCGACGGCGAATCCGGCCGGCGAGCCGGTCAGCGCGGCAGGCGGTTGCAATCCGAGCCGGCTTTGTAGTTGCTGGCTACGATGTCATAGGTGCGCGCATGCGCCTCCCACATCTCTGCCAGCAGGCGGCCAAGTCGGGCCAAGAGCGAAGAAGAAGCGGTCATCGTTTGGGTGGTCATGGGAAAGCTCCTAAGGGTTTTCCCGAATGATACGTCCACCATTGTTGCGTCGCAACAGAGCGGCAACGAATTATGCGATTTCCGAGACAATATTGCTCAAAAGATGCACGCTGAAGCGTCGCGCCGGGTCTTGCCATACGGCCTGGGGATGCCAGCCGGCCGAGGCGGCCAGCGCCTGGAATTCCGGCACTGAATACTTGTAGGAATTCTCGGTATGGATCGTCTCCTCGGGCTCGAAGGAGAAACGATGCCCGAGCAGATTGACGGTCTGTTTGCGCTGGCTGACCAGA
This sequence comes from Burkholderiales bacterium, assembly GCA_018971155.1. Taxonomy (GTDB): domain Bacteria; phylum Pseudomonadota; class Gammaproteobacteria; order Burkholderiales; family Burkholderiaceae; genus Pandoraea. The sequence goes on along the minus strand of JAGXBI010000014.1, from coordinate 16,261 downwards.
TGCATTTCGATGCGCCCCAGCTTGTCGTGGTAGCGCGCCTCGTGACGGAATGCGGTCACATCGAAATCAGCGCCCAGCTCCAGATTGATGCGACGCAGCAGATTCAGGTTGAACTCGGCTGTGATGCCACGGCTGTCGTTATAGGCGGGCACCAATATTGCGGCATCCTTGGTGGCATCGACGCCGACTACCATGCGCCGGTTACGCCCCAGGAGTCTGGCGGCGTGCTGCAAAAAGCGCACCGCCTCGGCCGGCGTGAAATTGCCGATGGTCGAGCCCGGAAAAAAGCCGAGGCGCGGGTGTGGCGTGTCACTCACCTGCGGCGGCAGGTGGAACGGCTGCGTAAAGTCGGCTACCACCGGCAATACCGTCAGTTTGGGGAAATTCGCGGCAAGCGCGCTGGCCGATGCGCGCAAAAAATCTTCCGCGATATCGACCGGCACATAGGCGTGCGGCTCGCGCAGCGCGCGCAGCAGCAGCGGCGTCTTGCGGCTCGATCCGCTACCCAGTTCGATGATCACCGTGCCGGGCGCGACTGCCTCGGCCAGCAATGGCGCGCAAGCCTGCAGAATGACGATTTCGGTGCGGGTCTGATAGTACTCGTCGAGCCGGGTGATTTCCTCGAAAAGCTCCGAGCCGCGCTGGTCGTAGAGCCACGCGGACGGGATGAATTTTTGCGCGCGCCCGAGGCCCTCAAGCGCGGCGCGCGCAAAAGCGTCGCGCGGCAGGGACGGACAGGCATATGCGGATAACGGGTTCGATGACACTAGCGGTCCTCCGCCAGACGCAGACCGGTGAATTGCCAGCGCTGGTGTGGGTAGAAGAAATTCCGGTAGGTGGCGCGGATGTGACCGGCCGGCGTCGCGCAGGAGCCGCCGCGCAGCACGAACTGCCCGCACATGAACTTGCCGTTGTATTCGCCGACGGCGCCGGCGGCGGGACGAAAGCCGGGATACGAGACGTACGGGCTGGCGGTCCATTCCCAGACGTCGCCGAACATTTGGCGCAGCCGTGCGTTCGGCGCGACTGCATCCGGTAGCGGGTCGAGCCAGACGCTGTCGGCGAAATGCCCGTGCGGCAGGGCGTCGCGCGCGGCGATTTCCCATTCGAATTCGGTGGGCAGGCGCTTGCCGGCCCAGCGCGCGAACGCGTCCGCTTCGAAGTAGCTGATATGACTGACCGGCGCGTGCATATCGAGCTCGGCCATGCCGTGCAGCGTCATGCGCCACCATTGATCGTCCCGCCGCTCCCAGTAAAGGGGCGCGTCCCACGCCTCGCGCTGGACGGTTTGCCAGCCATCCGAGAGCCACAGCGCCGGATTGCGATAGCCGCCGTCGTCAATGAAAGCGCGCCACTGCGCGTTAGTGACCGGCAGCGTGGCCAGTGCGAAATCGCCCAGCAGGATGTCGTGGCTGGGTCCCTCGCAATCGAAGGCGAAGCCGTTGCGGTCATGGCCGACGGTGAAGCGCCCGCCGGCGATTGCCACCCAGTCGTGCTGCTCGCCAGGCGCCGCTGCCGCGGGCCGGGGCGGGTTGGCCGCACGGTAAGCCGGGCGCAGCGGATTTTGCGCGAACAGATGCAGCACATCGGTGAGCATCAACTCCTGATGCTGCTGTTCGTGGTGCAAGCCCAGCTCGATCAATTCAAGCGTCGCGGCGTCCTGGGCAGTCCCGATCAGGCGCGTCATGGCGTCGTCGACGTGCGCCCGATAAGCCAGCACCTCGGGCAGCGTCGGACGGGTCAGCAGACCGCGGCGCGGCCGAGGGTGCCGCGGGCCGGCCGCTTCGTAATACGAGTTGAAAAGAAAAGCGAAATCCGCGCAGAAGGCAGAATAGTTCGGATAGCGAGGAACCAGCAGGAAGGTTTCGAAAAACCATGTGGTGTGTGCCAGATGCCACTTGAGCGGGCTGGCATCGTCCATCGACTGCACCGTCATGTCCGCCTCTGTCAATCCGGCGCAGAGGTCGACCGAGGTGTGCCTGACGACGGCAAAACGTTGCGCCAACCTGGATGTTCGGGGAGCGGCGGCGTCCTGCAGTGCGGCGTGAACTGCGCTCATGGATTCTCCCGGGTTGCGATCGCGGTGATCGATACGTGGGGATTGCGACACGACGCCGGCCGAACCAGCATGAGCCGGCGTGTCGCGCAAGATTTATCTTAACGGCCTGACCGGGTAGGTACAAGCCACGTTGCGGCGCGCTCGGCGACACGCATGGTGACGTCCGTGCTCAAGACTGCCCATTGCCGGAACTCGCGTGCAGCTCCTGCTCGATGCGTACCACTTCCTGGGCCACCAGGCCAATCGCGTTGCGAATTTCCATCAGCGCCGTGTAAAGCTCCTGGGACGCTTCGGGAAAGCGCATGGCGACGCCACGCGCGGCAGACTCGATAGCATCCAGCGAATGAGCGATTCGGTCGAGATTTTCCAGCATCGTCAACTCTCCAGTAGAGATCGCGGGGCCATGCCTTCAGACATGATACACGCCCACCGTGACAGCCGCTGGCAGCGTATGCCGGCGCAATGTTAGAATGCGGTCCCCCGTGCCGGGGTGATGAAATTGGTAAACATAGCGGACTTAAACATTTGAGTGCCCGCCCGGAAACGGGCGGTGCAGAACCCTTCAAATTCGGTGAAACCCCTGGCCCCAGGGCCGAGGCAACGCCGAGCCAAGCCCTTCGCGCGAGCGACGGGAAGGTGTAGAGACTAGACGGGGGGCGCCTAAAGCACATGCCAAGGCGAAGGCATAGTCCAGCGCACGAACAGCCCAGCTGGCGTCGAAAGACGCAGTGTGAAGAAAATCCGCCGCCTTCGGGCTTGCCGGTTCGAGTCCGGTCCCCGGCACCATCCCTTGTTCGGCAAAGAACAAGAAAACCTGTAAAAGCGCGCGAACGTCCGGGTAAAAGTGGGGCTTGGCCGTGTCGGCGCGCTCCTGATTGTCTTCATGAACCCGCATATCTTCATTCCTGACGCGAGTTGCCGATGCGTCAACTCGTCTCGCGACGCCATCGCCAAACATGCCGAGCGTGCCGTATGATCCGTTCTGGCGACTTCACCGACTCGTGGCGCCCGTCGCGCTATAAGACGGGCATTGACGCGCACTGCCGTCGTGTCGGGCTTCGACCGGCCGGAATCGAACCGCACGCGCGTGCCTTTTCCGTTGCATGGGGAGGTGCCGCATGACAATCCATTACGCGAGCAGATTACTCGAGCGAGTGCGGGAATCGGAGACGACCCCCTTGCTGATCGCCACCGGCGCGTTCCGCGCGACGCAGAACATGGCGCAGACCACGCTCTCGCTGCTGGGCGTGTCCCTGGGACTCGGCAGCGCGGCGATCGGGGCGATCGCGGCCGGCGCCAACCTGGTTGCCGTGCTCACCATGCTGCTGATCACCGCGCATCTGAGCACCAGTGCCGCACAGCGGGCGGTCTATGTGGGCCTGCTCTTCATGACCGCCTCGATCGTGAGCTTTCTCATCCCGGCCCAGTTCATGCTCCTGGTCGGCGCGTTGCTTCTGGGTGTCGCCGGAGGCCTTGTGCTGCCGAGCGCGGCCACTGCAATCGGCCAGCGTGCGTCGAACCAGGGCGATCGAACCCACGCGACTCGCGGGCGCGCCTTTGCCACGTTGGCGCTGGTGCTCTCGATCAGTCTTACGCTTGGCCCGATCTACGAGTCTGTTGTCCTGTCAGCCGCGCATGAGCACCTGTTGGCGGCGTATCTGGCGTTTCTGCCGATCGCGTTGATCGGTGCCAGGGTGACCCGCCAAAGCCAGGCAACGACCGACGCGGCGCCTGCGGCGCCGGCCTCCTTCTGGGCATCGATGGCGGGCCTGGGGTCGCTGTTTCGCAACCAGAAGTGGTGCCTTGCCGTATGCGGCCAGGCGGTTTACATGGTTCCCTTCTCGCTGGTCGTCGTTTTCATCGGCCTGATCGGCAAGTCCCTGTATCACATCCCCGCTTCGACCACCGAGGTGGGCATTGCAATCTTCTTCACGGTCTCGTTCCTGTGCCGCGTTGCACTGACGCGTTGGCCTGCCGTCGGACATCGCTTGAGATTGTTCGGTGTGTGCGTCGCGGCCACGCTGTGCGGCATCGGTCTCCTGGCGTTCGGTCACGGCATCGGTCTTTTCATGTTTGCGCTGGCAATTCTCGGCGCGCCGCACGGATTGACCTACCCGGTCGCCCTCGCCCTGGTCGCGGACGCGGTGCCGATCGAGGAGCTGCCGCGTGCGAACGCGGGCTTTCAGGCCGTGAGCAACCTGATTACGGTGGCCGCACCGCTTGCCTTCGGCCTGGTGATCGACCAATTCGGCGATCGGGCGGTGCTGCTGTGCGCAGCCATTCCCATCCTGCCGCTGGCCGGCTTGCTGTGGGTGCTGCGCGATGCCGGCCGGGTCCACTGAATCGCCGCATCAAGATCGGCGGGGCGTTTCATTGCACTGGCCGATGCTTTTAACTTGCCCGGCCGCGGACCCGCGCTCCGGCGCGACAATCTCTGTGCCCCCAATCAGCAACACGCTGTTGCAGCGCCCCGCGGCTGTGTCATCATGACGGCATGTCGCTGCCGCCATCCATTCCGCTGTTTCCGTTGAGCAATGCGCTGTTTCCATCCGGCGTATTGCATTTGCGCATTTTCGAAGTGCGCTATCTCGATATGATCCGCCGATGCCTGGCTGAGGGAACGGAATTCGGCGTCGTGATTTTGCTCGAGGGCAGCGAGGTGCGCCAGGCGGGCAAGACGGAGCTGCTCGGGTCGGTCGGCACGATGGCGCGGATCGAGTCCTGCGAGGCGCCGATGCCGACACTCCTGGAGTTGACGTGCGTGGGCACGACGCGCTTCCGGCTGGCATCGTCCGAGCCTGGCAAATATGGCCTATGGCACGGGCAAGGCACTGTGCTGGCCGACGACGCGATAGTGCCGATTCCCCCGACACTGCAGGGCGGCGCCGATGCGCTGGGGCGGCTCATTGCGCGACTGCAGAAGCAGGGGGTGCCAGGTGAGCAGATGCCGATGGCTGCACCGTTTCGGCTCGATGAGTGTGGCTGGGTTGCCAATCGCTGGGCCGAGCTGCTGGCGCTGCCGCCGCACCTCAAACAGGCGCTGCTCGGCCAGGACGACCCGATGCTGCGCCTCGCGCAGGTGCAAGCCTTGCTGGCCGAGCGGGGCTTGCTCGATTGATCAGGGGCCGTGGCGATCGCAGCTGGTGTTCTAACGGCGCACGAGCGCCACGACATAAACGCAGGCGGCAGGACCTGGATTGAAGAAAGCGCAATCCGCCGGCGAGCCCAGTTGCAGGCAGTCGCCGGCCTCCAGGCGGTGGGTCTGCGACCCTTCCTCGAAAACCAGCGTGCCTTGGCGCACCCAGATCTGCTGGTGCTGAAACGCGAACGCCGTAGCGGGATAGGGAATCCTCACCTTTGCCGGCAAGACAACTTCCAGCAGTTCGAGCATGCCGCCGGTGGGCGGCGAGACGGCGCGGCGCGTGTAGCCGGTTTCCGGATCGTGCCAGACCGGCTGCTGCGCATGACGGCTGATTCGTTCGCCGCTTTGTTCGGCCAGCACCAGCAGCATCGACAGCGACAGGCCGAACGCCCCGGAGAGCCGGCCGAGCACCGTGGCCGTGGGGCTGGCCTCGCCGCGCTCGATTTTGCTGATCATCGCTTTGGACACGCCGGAGCGTTCGGCCAGATCGGCCAGCGACCAGCCGCGCGCCTCGCGCTCGATTTTGATGCGCGAGGCAATCGCGTGGGTCGGGTCGGTAGGCGAGCGATTTTGCATAGGCGCATCTTAGCTTAACCGCCGGGGCGGGCGGCACGCCGCCGTCGCGCGGCGTTTGACGACATAAATTATGTCTTTCATAGTGCCTAATTGTCCACTATAGTAAACGGCGTGCGTCAAGTATCCGATCATTTGTATTGTCCGAAACCGTTCGTTCCGAGGATTCGTCATGCCACGTGAAATTCACCTGAATGCTTTCGATATGAACTGCGTCGGCCATATCCAGCAGGGGCTGTGGACGCATCCGCGTGACCGCTCCAGCCGCTTTGGAGACCTGCAATATTGGGTCGACTTCGCACGGCAGCTGGAGGCCGGATTGTTCGACGGCATATTCTTCGCGGACGTGCTGGGCGTCTACGACGTCTATGCTGCAAGCGCCGACGCGGCGCTGCGCAACGCGGTGCAGGTGCCGGTCAACGATCCCACGCTGCTGATCCCGGCGATGGCGGCCGCGACACGCCACCTCGGGTTCGGCGTGACCTGCAATTTGATCTACGAGCAACCCTTTCTGTTTGCGCGACGCATGTCCACGCTGGACCATCTCACGGGCGGACGGGTGGGCTGGAATATCGTCACCGGCTATCTCGACAGCGCGGCGCGGGCGATCGGCATGACCGGCCAAATGGCCCATGACGATCGATACGACCTGGCCGACGAATACATGTCGCTGGTCTACAAGCTTTGGGAAGGCAGCTGGGAGGACGATGCCGTGTTGCACGATCGGGAGCGCGGCATTTACGCCGACCCGGCCAAGGTGCATGCCGTGCATCACAGCGGTCCGCAATACAAGGTCGACGCGATGCACCTGTGCGCGCCGTCGCCGCAGCGTACGCCGCTGCTCTATCAGGCAGGCGCCTCGACGCGCGGCCGCCAGTTCGCCGCCACCCACGCCGAATGCATATTCGTCAACGGGCAGAGCAAGGCCGGCGTGAAAAGCATTGTCGATGATGTGCGTGCCAGGGCGGTAAGCCTGGGACGCGCGGCAGACGACGTCAAGGTGTTCCTGGGGGCGACGATCGTGACGGGGCGTACCGATCAGCAGGCACAGGAGAAGTACGCCGAATATCGTCGTTACGTCAGCTCCGAAGGCTCGCTGGTACATGCGGCTGCCTCGCTGGGGATCGATTTTTCGCGCTACGACCTCGACGAGCCCATCGAGACGGCACAGAGCCAGGCGATCGTCTCCAACGTCGAAGCCATGAACCGTACGGCCGGCCCGCAATGGACCAAGCGCAAGTTGCTCGAGCAGATGGTGCTGGGCAGCCGCCAGGCACCGCTGGTCGGCTCGGCGCAGCACGTCGCCGATACGCTGGTCGCCTGGAGCGAGGAGGCCGGCGTCGACGGCTTCAATCTCTCGCGCACCGTCACCCCGGAATGTTTCGAGGACTTCATCGGCCTGGTCGTGCCGATCCTGCAGGAGCGCGGCGTCTACAAGACGAGCTATCGCGAAGGCACGTACCGCGAGAAATTATTCGGGCACGCGCATTTGCCGGCGACGCACACCGCCGCGCAGTATCGCGTGCCGAGCGCCACGACGCCGGCGCGCTAGGCGTCGGGTCCGGTCCAGTTGCAGAGGATGCGCATGGTTGACAAGACGGCTTTTCGCGACGCAATGGCGGGCTTGGGCGCCGCCGTCAACATCATCACGACCGACGGGCCGGCGGGGCGTGCCGGCTGTACCGCTTCGGCGGTGTGCGGGGTGACCGACGAGCCGCCCATGCTGCTCGTATGCATTCACCGGGCCAGCCGCAACAACGCAGCGTTTCGCGCCAATGGCCGCCTGTGCGTGAATGTGTTGAGCGCCGAGCAGCGCGACGTGGCGGTGCGCTTTGCCACCAAAGGCATGTCGATCGATGCGCGTTTTGCCGGCCAGTCGTGGGACACGCTGGCCACCGGCGCCCCCGCGCTGCACGGCGCGGTGACGTCGCTCGATTGCGAGGTGGCGTCGGTGACCGAAGTCGGCACGCACACGGTGTTTTTCTGCACGATCCAGGCGGTGCGCACGCAGCGCGAGCGCGACGGACTGATCTATTTCGGGCGCGATTTCCATCGCGTTGGCCCGGCAACGCTGGCCGCGGCGCAATGATCCGATGAGCGACGATACGCTTTCCGAAAGCACGGCGCCGGCCGGGAGCGTTGCCCGCCAGGGGCCAGGCAAGGCGATCTCGCTGGCCATTTTGCTGCTGTGCGAAGTCGCCGCGATGAGCGTGTGGTTTTCCTCGGCGTCGGTGGTCGCGCTGATCCGTCACAGCGTTCCCGCCGCGCCGCGGCAAATTGCCTTGCTGACCAGCGCGGTGCAGGCCGGGTTCGTTGCCGGCACCGTGCTCAGCGCGCTGCTTTCCCTGGCCGATCGTTATGACCCGCGCCGTCTGTTCATGGCCTCGGCGCTGGTCGCCGGCGCGGCAACCGGGCTGTTGGCGTGCCTGCCGCCGGTGGGCATTGTGGTCGTATGCCTGCGTTTGCTGACCGGCATGTGCATGGCGGGAGTCTACCCGGTTGGCATGCGGCTCGCGGCGACCTGGGCCAAGGGCGATTTGGGTTTGCTCATCGGCTTGCTGGTGGGCGCGCTGACCTTGGGCTCGGCCAGCCCGCACTTGCTGGCGGCCGCCCAAGGACTCGATTGGCGGTTGGTTTACGGCGTTGCGGCGTTATGTGCCGCAGCCTCGGGCGCACTGATTCTTTGCGCCGGCGTCGGGCCGAACCTGGTGCGGGCGCCGCGTATCGACTACGGCAAGGCGGCGCAGGCATGGCGACAGCCCGCGTTGCGACTCGTCAATCTCGGCTACCTGGGCCACATGTGGGAGCTCTACGCCATGTGGGCCTGGCTGGCGGTGTTTCTGCGGCAGAGCTTCGCGGCAACCGGCCTGCCCAATGCGCGCACCGCCGCCGAGGTGCTGACGTTTTGCGCGATCGCGGCGGGGGCGCTCGGGGCCTGGCTGGGTGGCTGGCTGGCGGACCGCCTCGGCCGCACGACGGTAACCACCGGGGCGATGGCAACCAGTGCCTGCTGCGCGGCCGCCATGGGGTGGCTGTTCGCAGCCCCTGCGCCGGTGCTCGTCGTGGTGGCGCTGCTCTGGGGGATCTCGGTGATCGCCGATTCCGCACAATTCTCGGCGAGCGTGGCCGAGCTGGCCGAGCCCGCATCGATCGGCACGCTGCTGACCGTGCAAACCTGCGCCGGCTTTTTGCTGACCACGGTAAGCATTCAACTCATGCCCGCAGTGGTGGGCAAGCTCGGCTGGCAAGGCGGCTTCGGCATGCTAGCCCTGGGGCCGGCGCTGGGGTGCATCGCGATGCAGCGCCTGCGCCGGCAACCACAGGCCATCAGACTCGCCGGCGGCAAGCGATAGCGTGCTGAAAGCTTGCGTGTCCCGTGGCGCGCTTCAATTGCCTTGCCCGACTCGCGCGGCGAGTCGGCATCGACCGGGTCTTCTGACTGAACCGAACCCCCGGTTGTTGCATCGTGCGTCAGTGCGCCGCCGGTGACGCCACAAACCTCGGCGTATCGGCTTCGCCCTGGCTGGCCGACTCGGTCATCTGCATTTGCGTGCCGCGCCGCTCGGGGCCGAACATGATCAGCACGCTGATGACTACCGCGACGATGCCCGCGACCAACGCCATCGCATAACCGTAGTCGCCGCCGTGATTGGCCGCGATGCCGGCCTGCAGCGTTGCGTTGGCGCACGCGAGGAAGTTGCCGAGCTGGTAAATGAGGCCCGGGAAAGTCGCGCGCACTTCGCCGGGCGAGAGTTCGTTCAGATGAGCCGGAATCACGCCCCAGGCGCCTTGCACCGAAATCTGCATCAGGAATGCGCCGATGCCGAGCGCCAGGCTGCCGGTCGAGAACGCCCACAGAGGCAGCACCGGCAGCGCGAGCAGGGCGGCGATCGCAATTGCCTTGCGCCGGCCGATGCGCTCCGAGAGCGCGCCGAACACGATGCCGCCGATGATCGCACCGATTGCCGAGGTCGCTGCCAGCAGCCCGACCATGTGCGCCGGCAACTTGTGCTGGACCGTCAGGAAAGTCGGGTACATGTCCTGCGTGCCGTGGCTGAAGAAATTGAAGGCGGTCATCAGCACAATGCCATACAGCGCCAGCTTCCATTCGCGTGCGAACACCGCGACGATGCTTGGACGGGGTTTGCCGGCGCCGCGCTGCCAGGTCGGCGACTCGGGCACGTTGCGGCGAATGAAGAGCACTACCAGCGCGGGCGCGATGCCGATCATGAACATGCCGCGCCAGCCAATCGTGTCGTGCAGCAGGCCGAACACGCCCGAGGCCAGCAGATAGCCGGCCGGATAGCCGGCTTGCAGGATGCCCGACATGATGCCGCGCGATTTTGCCGGAATCGACTCCATGGTGAGCGCCGATCCCACGCCCCATTCGCCGCCCATGGCCACACCGAACAGGCAGCGCAGCACGAGCAGCATAGTGAGGCTCGTGGCGAAGCCGGAGGCCAGGTCGAGCACGGAAAAAAGCAGAATATTGGCCATCAGCACCGGGCGCCGGCCAAAGCGGTCGGCGAGCCGGCCGAAGATCAGCGCGCCGAGCGGGCGCAGCGCGAGGGTGAGCATGATCGCGATCGTCACGCTCGTGATCTCGACGTTGAACGCCTTGGCAATGTCCTTCAGTACGAAAACCATCAGAAAGAAGTCGAACGCATCGAGCGTCCAACCGAGAAAACTGGCGAGCGCAACGCTCTTTTGCTGCTTGGTCCAGGCCATGACGATTGTCTCCTTTGTAACTTCGGTGGCAGGTTTGAATGTCGCCGTTGAAGTTAGCAAGAGTCGGGCCAGCAGCGCGGCGGCGCGCAAGCCACGTTGGCTGGGCCTATCCACTGATGGGCATGGATCGCTTGTGCGAAAAATCGCACAAGCGCAGCCGCGCATGGCCGGAGAACGTCACAGGCCGCACCCTGCGTCGCCGCAAGCGGCGGCGCGAGCGCGTCGACGAACCGCTTCGCCGCGGGTAGCCCCGCGGCGACTGGTGTTCACGCCCGCCCGAACCGGTCCTCGAACCTGACGATGTCGTCCTCGCCGAGATAGGCGCCGGATTGGACTTCGATGATTTCAAGCGGCGTCTTGCCCGGGTTTTCCAGTCGATGCGTGGTACCCAACGGGATGAAGGTCGACTGGTTCTCGGTCAACAGAAACGATTTCTCGCCGCACGTGACCTTGGCCGTGCCGCGCACCACCACCCAGTGTTCGGCGCGGTGGTAGTGCATCTGCAGCGACAGGCTCGCGCCCGGGTTGACGATAATCCGCTTGACCTGAAAGCGCTCGCCGTTATCGACCGAGTCATAGCAGCCCCACGGCCGGTGCACCTTGCGGTGGTCGCTGACCTCCGCGCCATGCTCCGACTTGAGCCGGCCGACCACGGCCTTGACCTGCTGCGCATATTGCTTGTCGGCCACCAGGACCGCATCGGCTGTCTCGATGACCACCACGCCGCGCAGTCCGATACAGGCGATCAAACGGCCCTCCGAGTGGGCCAGGCTATCGGTGCTCTGTTCGAACACGACCCTGCCGCGTGCGACGTTGCCCTCGTCGTCCTTTGGCATGATTTCCCAGATGGCATCCCACGAGCCGATGTCCGACCAGCCGGCATCGAGCGGCACGACGACACCGGGAAAGCGCGCGTCCTCGTTGAGTCGCTCCATCACCGCATAGTCGATCGAGTCGGCCGGACACCGGTCGAACGCCGTCGCGTCGAGCCGAAAGAACGGCGCATCGCTCGTGCCGCCACGGTATGCGTCGGCACAAGCCTCGAAAATATCGGGCCGCAACGCCTTGATCGCGCCGAGCCACACGGAGGCGCGCATCACGAAAATGCCGCTGTTCCACCAGTACTCCTCGGAGCGCACGTACTGCTCGGCGAGTTCCCGATGCGGCTTTTCGACGAAGCGGTCGAGCACGTAGCCACCCTCGCGGCCGAGCGCCACGCCGACGCGAATGTAGCCGTAGCCGGTTTCCGCGCGATGCGGTATCACACCGAGCGCCACGATGGCGCCGTCCGAGGCATACGCGGCAGCCTTCGACAAGGCAAGCTGGAACGCCTCGTTATCGGTGACCGCATGATCGGCCGGCATGACCGCCAGGATCGGGTCCTGCTCGCCTTCGGTCGCGGCCAGCGCCGCGATGGTGAGCGCCGGAGCGGTATTGCGCGGATCCGGTTCGAGCACGATACGTGCTGCCCGGCCGCCGCGCTGCACCAGCTCCGCGCTCATGAAGCGATGGTTCTCGCCGCACACCAGAATCCATTCGTCGGCGATGGCAAATGCACCCGAAAAGCCGTCCAACCGTTGCACGGTCGATTCGAGGAGCGAATCATTAGTTAGCAATCCGACCATTTGCTTTGGATAGTGCTCGCGGGACAGCGGCCACAGGCGGGTGCCGGAGCCGCCGGCCAGTACCACAGGCTGAATGTGCCTGGCCAAAGCCGGTCGTTTTCCGGGCACGGCGGCCTGCTGTTCGGCGGATGATGCCCGCGTGGCATGCGCAGTATTCATGACAGAGCTCCCAAAATGACGGCCACCTGCTCGGGCAGCTCACCCGCGCTCGAGACGGCCCGTTGTTGAAGCGACCCGCCGGTGATGGCGCGACGCCGCCGGCCGGTTGGGGTCGGCCGCCAGGTCATGGTCAGGAACGGCATGCCATAGTCGAGAAAGGGGCCGACCGCTTTTTTGAAACCGAACCGCTCGTACAGAGTTGCCTGATCCGCCGGGACATTGAGGTAAATCGGCTGCTCCGGCCACCTGGTGCGAGCGGCCACCAGCGCGTGCGCGACCAGATGGTCGCGCGTATCGTCATCGCGCCGATGCGACGCCGTGAGCAGGCGGTCGATGGTGATTTCCGGGTCCTGCTCGTCGCCCGGCTGCAGGCGTGCGTAGGCCGCTACCTGCGGCATGTCAGGCGTGGATTCGAGCGCGACGACGTGCAGCGCGCTCGCGTCCCTGTGGTCGATATCGAGATGAATGTGTGCGTATTCGACGACGAAAACTGCGTTGCGCACGCTCAGTATCGCGTACAGCTCGGGCGTGCTCAGTTGAGTGAACTCAGCGTATTTCCAATCCATGTTGATTCTCGCATCGTCAAATTTGATGTTCGTCTCCAGCGATCGCGCGCAAAAAAAATTGCCGATGCGTGCGCGCGGAAACGGGCGTCGAGGCGCTTCGAAGTTACGCCCTTAGCTGCAAAAGCTGTGTGCGCTAGCGCACGGTTGGCGTTTTGGACGCGACATACGATGCAAAAACCGAGTGGTTCGGCGGCGCTGCCGAAACCCGCTATCAGCTACCGCCGATGCGGCCGATGGATGCAGCGCGAAGCCGCGATCCTTCTATCTTCTGCGAGTGCGCCATGTGGAAAAAAGCCAATATCAATCAGACGCTGCGAAGCATTTTGTCGGAGCGCGTGCATCTGGAAATGCCAGTCGATCGCATGCGTGACGACGATGATCTCTACGCTGCGGGCCTGTCGTCGCTGGTGACGGTTCATATCCTGCTGGCCGTCGAGGACGAGTTCGGCATTGAGATCCCTGACGAGATGCTCACGCGGCAACTGTTCCAGAGCATCGGTAATCTGAGCCGAACCATCGCCGAGTTGGTACCGGCCGACGCGATTGAGCGCGCATCGGGTGTTGCGTGAGCGAAAGGAAAATTGTGTCGAGATGTTACATGCTCGATTTTCGAATCATATTAGTGAAAGAGAACCGCGCATATCTACTATGTTGACGAGCAATCACGCCGTGCCTTGTTTCAATCTGAAACAATTCTCCGTGCGTCGATACAACGGGTAGCGATTTCCCGATTGGCCGGATCAAAAGCCGGTCATAGAATCGCAGGTAACCTCCAGAGTGACGCGTCCTCGATGAAACATTGACGCGGTTCCCGGCCGATATGAGGCTTGCGCGATCGCTGAGGCTTGTCCTCAGCCGAGCACTTTCCTTTTGTGTCGCTTCAGGCCGGTTTGGAGCGTGTAGCAATAAAGATGGAACGGAAATAATTTTTATAAATAATCCGTTGTCCGGGGGATTCTTATCTCAATGAACCCAAGAGGTAGATCATGCCGGATGCAAGAGGTGATCCGCAGTCGATTCATCAAAACGGCCTGCTAAGCGCGCTGCCATTGGACGAGTGGCTCGCGCTGGAGCCCAACCTGCGATTGGTGCGGCTCAAGGTGGGCCGCCTGCTCTCCGACGTCGGAGAGACATTCGATTCAGTGTATTTCCCTACCACGGCAATCGTTTCAATTCTTTATTTGCAGGAAGACGGCTTGACCATGGAAGTTGCCTCGGTCGGATCCGAAGGCATGGTGGGCGTGTCGGTGGTCGCCGGCGAGGGCGCAACGCTCGATCGGGCGGAAGTACGTCACGCAGGGTATAGCTATGTGCTCAACGCACGCCTGTTCAAGCGCGAATTCGAGCGTGGCGGCTATCTCCAGCATCTCATGTTGCTTTATCTCCAGGCTCGCATGGCGCAGGTTGCGCAAAGTGCGTTATGCAACAGACGGCACTCGATAAAAGAGCGACTCTGCAGCTGGCTTTTGCTGACGCAGGATCGTCTGGCATCGCCGGAAATCGATACGACGCAGGACATGATCGCCAACATGCTTGGCGTGCGTCGCGAGGGCGTGACCGCGGCTGTGAAAGTGCTGCAGGATGCCGGCCTGATCCAGGGGCGGCGCGGGCACATATCGATACTCGATCGGCCGGGGCTGGAGCGACAGGCCTGCGAGTGCTACGGCATCATCAAGAGGGAGTTCGCGCGATTGTTGCCCGACAGCCCGCCCCCTCAGGTGATGCAATCCGGTCAACTGCTGCAGCTGGTGCCGTCGCGTTAAGCGCGCCTGTTGGGCGGGCCGAACGCCGAAGCCCGGCTCCAGGCAGGATCTCAGGAGATACACGATGTCGATTTGGGGCATGACCGCACGTCTGACAGACATTTGTCTGGTCGTGCTGGGCGCGACGCTCGCGCACATGTTGCGCTTTCACGGCGCGTTCGATCTGGGCGATTTCGAGAAATCGATAACGGCCGTGCAGTGCGCGCTGCTGCTGGTGGTGTTCGCCAATGCCGGAGTGTATCGGTCATGGCGTGGCCAGCGGCTTGCGCGACTGGCCTGGCGCGTGCTCAGCGCCTGGCTCCTGGTGACATTGGTCGGTGTCGTGTTTCTGTTTACGCTGCATCGCGCCGAGAGCATTTCACGCCTATGGCTCGGCCTGGCAACGCTGATCTCGGCGTGCCTGCTGGTAGCGTCCCGGATTCTCGCGCACCTCGCGCTGCAGCGGCTCAGGCGTGTCGGCATCAATCACAAGGCCGTGGCAATCGTCGGACCGGAGAGTCACAGCCGCAGCATCATCGAGCACATGGGCACGGCCGGCGAGGCAGGCTTCACGCCGCTGTGCGTGTTCGACGAAAATGCCGTCTATGGCGCCAGCGTGGCCGGCGTTGCGGTGATGACGCGCTTCGACGATCTGGCCAGGCTGGTGCGTCAAAGAAGGATCGCGGAAATCTGGCTGGCGCTGCCGTTGTCGGAGGAGCACACCATCCAGCGGTTCATTCGGGAATTCCGGCACGACTTCGTCGATCTGCGCTTCCTGCCCGACGTACGCAGCGTTTCTCTTTTCAATCATGCCCTGACCGATCTCCTGGGCATGCCCGCCATCAACGTCGCCGCCAGTCCGATTCCGGAATTCCGGCTATGGCCGAAGCTCGTGTTCGATCGCTTGTTCGCGGCGCTCGTGCTGGTGCCCATGCTGCCGCTGTTTTGCGTGATCGCGATCCTGGTCAAGCTCTCGTCACCGGGGCCCGTGCTCTTCCGGCAAAAGCGCAAGGGTGTCGACGGTCAGCTTTTCGACATCCTGAAGTTCCGCACCATGAAAATCCATGGCGACTCCCCCGGGCGCGTGACGCAGGCAAGCCGCAACGATCCGCGCGTCACGCCCCTGGGCGCGTTTTTGCGTCGCACGAGCCTGGACGAGTTGCCGCAATTCATCAACGTGCTGATGGGACAGATGTCGGTGGTCGGGCCGCGCCCGCATGCCGTCGAGCATGACGACCTGTACAAGGACCTGGTCGACGGCTACATGTATCGCTACCGGATCAAGCCCGGCATTACCGGGTGGGCGCAAGTCAATGGCTATCGCGGTGAAACCAGGACCGTCGGAAAAATGGAAGCACGGGTGAAGTTCGACCTGTTCTATTTGCAGAACTGGTCGTTCTGGTTCGATATCAAGATCATCGTACTGACGATGATGAAGGGCTTTGTCGGGAAAAACGCCTTTTGATGCGACGCCTGCCCACTGGTTCGATTTCGATGAGCGCCTCGCGCCGCCGTCAACGGAGACGATGATGACGATCAAAACAACGCTGTTTTCACTAGGCCTGGTCGCCGCGCTGTCAGGGTGCTCGCTGGCGCCCGGCCCGCACCTGGATGCTTCGCGCATGCAGGACAATCTGAACGAGCCTACGGGCCACACCAGATACAAG